>JAGWSK010000331.1 GCA_028869355.1 Alphaproteobacteria bacterium
ATCATTGCGGGAAAACTGATCCGCCCGATCAGATCCTCGATCGCATAACCGCGCATACGGATCGATCCGGGCGCAATATCGGTGATGGCGCTCTCCCACCATTCGGCGGCGGATGAGCCGTCTCCTTCGCTTTGGCCGGTCAACGAAGCATCACCGGGCAGCGATGGCTTCGATTTCGATCAGGCAGCCGTGATTCAGCGCCGGCACGGGAACGACCGCGCGCGCCGGTTTGTGCGCGCCCATGATCTCCGCATAGACCCCATTGAACGCCGGCCAGTTCTCGATCCCGACAATGAACGCGGTGACTTTGAGCACGCGGTCCGGTCCGCTGCCCGCCGCCCTGGCGATTGACAGCATATTCGCGATCGCCTGTCGCGCTTGCTCCTCGAAGCTCCTGTCGCCCAGCACCTTGCCGTCCGGGCTGATCGGCAACTGCCCGGAGACGAAGATCAGATCGCCATGCACGCAGGCCTGCGAATAATGGCCCGCAGGTTTCGGCGCTTTATCCGTGGTGATGCGTTCGATGTTGGCCATCAGGCTTCGGCCTTCCCTTTCGCCGGTACCACGTCCTTGACTGCGCCAACCCAGCCGTTGTGGGTGATATCGAACACGATACCATCCGCATCCTGATATTTGCATTCATAATAGGAATTCGGGGAAGCCGGCCGGCCCGACATATAGGACGCGCCGGCCGCCGTAACCTTCTTCTCCGCCGCATCCAGATCATCGACCCAGACGCCGAAATGATAGACGCCCGGCTTTTCATCGCCCTCAACTCGCAGCAGTGCGAGATTGACCGTGCCGTCGGACAGATAGATGCCGCGGCGTGCCGTGCCGACGCGCTTGAAGTCGAATGCCTGCTGGAAGAATTTTGCCGAGACTTCCGGATCGGAAACGATCAGGGCGATATGGCGCAGCTTCGCCATGTAAACCTCCTGTGCGCGTGAGCTTGGGCGCAGACTATATGCGGTCAGACCCGACGCGCAAATCGTCCCTGTTGCTTGTGTCCGCCCCGGTGCTGCGGCACAGTGCAGTCATGGATAATGCCATCGAAACCGCAACTTTCCGCCGGGTCTATTGGCGCCTCGTGCCGCTGCTCTTCACGCTGATGTTCTTCAACTATCTTGACCGCGTGAATGTCGGTTTCGCGGCCCTGCGCATGAATGGCGACCTGAAATTCTCCGCCACGATTTACGGTCTGGGCGCGACCATTTTCTTCGCCGGTTATGTATTGCTGCAGATTCCCAGCAATCTGATCGTCTATCGCGTCGGCGCGCGGCGCTGGCTCGCCGTCATGCTGTTTGCGTGGGGAAGCATTTCGGCTGCGACCGCCTTTATCTGGAGCGCCGGCAGCTTTTACGCGCTGCGTTTTGCACTGGGTCTTGCCGAAGCCGGATTTCTCCCGGCAGCCGCGCTTTATGCGACCTATTGGTTTCCCGAAAAATACCGCGGCCGCGCGATCTCCGGCTATATCATCGCGACCTCGTGCTCGACCGTGATCGGTGGTCCGATTGCCACCGCGCTGATCACCTATCTCGACCGCGTGCTGGGCTTGCATGGCTGGCAGTGGATGTTTCTCGCCGAGGGTGTGCCGGCAGTGCTGTTGGGCCTGTTTGTCCTTTACTGGCTGACCGATAAGCCGGAGCAGGCGGGCTGGCTCGACGCTGCCGAGCGGCAATGGTTGAGCGCGACTGTGGCACGTGAAAAGCAGGCGCTCGCTCAGGAGCAGAATGGCGGCGTTCTGTCGGTGCTTTGGACGGTCCTGATGGACATTCGGGTGTGGAATCTCGGCCTCGCCTTTGGCACCGGATTGATCGGGCTCTACGGGTTGCTGCTCTGGCTGCCGCAGATCATCAAGCAAATGGGCGACTTGAGCGATCTTCAGGTGGGCTTTCTTTCCACCATCTCTCCGCTTTTGGGCGTCGTGGGTGCGCTGTTTGTCAGCTATCGCTCGGACCTCAAGGGCAACCGCAAGGCCCATATGGCAGCTTGCTATGTTGTGGCCGGGGTGGGTTTGCTGGCGAGCGCGCTGGTGAACAATCCGTTCGCGGCTTTCGTGTTTCTCTCCGTCGGCAATGCCGCGGTACTGGCCGCGTCGCCGCTGTTCTGGGCGATTGGCGGAGCGTTCTTCACCGGTGCTGCGGCCGCAGCTTGCGTTGCCGTTGCCAATATCATTGCCCAGATCGGCGGGTTCGGACCATTCTTAATCGGCGTCGTGAAAGATGCGACCGGCAGTTTCACGCTGGCGCTGATCGCCATATCGGTTTTTTTCTTTATCGCCGCCGGGCTGGCTCTGGCGATGCGTCCGGGCGTGCGTGAACAAATCGCCGCGGTTCCTGCCCAATGACGCAGGTCTCCCGCAGGACGGTGCTGAATTCCGCGGGCTTCGCGGCTGCGGGACTGGCGCTTCCGGCCGATTCTTTGGCTGCCACCGCGGAGGGCGATGAAACGGCGCGGCTGCTCGGCCAATCGCGCATTCTGCTCAAGCGGGCCATTGTGCTCACGCTCGATCCTGCGGTTGGTGATTTCGCGTCGGGAGATGTGCTGATCGAGAACGGCAGGATCGCGCGAATTGCGCCCAACATCGATGCCTCGCCGGATTCGGCATTCATCGCCGAACTGCCCAACCGCATCATCATTCCCGGCTTCGTCGACACCCACAGTCATTCCTATCAGGGCCTGTTGCGCAGCCTGCTGCCGAGCGGGGTTGTCGATCCGGACTACAACCGCGACATCCAGAACAATCTGACGCTGCATTACCGCCCTGAAGACGTTTATGCCGGCGTCCTCATCACCGCGCTGGCCATGATCGACAACGGCACCACGACGATTGTCGACATCTCGCAGATCGCGCATACGCCGGAACACAGCGATGCCAATATCAGGGCACTGCAGGATGCCGGGATTCGCGCGGTTTTTGCGTACTCGCGCGGCGCACCGGGTTCGCGCTACCCCGACGACCTGATCCGCCTGCGAACCACCTGGTTCAACTCCACGGATCAGTTGCTGACCGTCGCAATGGCGACCAGCGTGGACCCGAAGACCTTCGAATTTGCCCGCCGCATCGGCGTCCGCTCGGTGTTGCATATCCGGGTCGATTCCGGGCCTTTGTTGGCCCTCGGGCGCGCCGGTCTGCTGCGCCCCGGTGATGAATTCATTCATTGCACGCATCTGACGCCCGAAGCCTGGGCGCTGATCCGCGACACCGGCGGGCGTACATCCCATTCACCACCGCTGGAAATGGCCATGGGCCATGGCTACCCGGCGATCCAGGATTGTCTTGATCACGGTCTGCGCCCAAGCCTGAGCTCGGATCATTCCGCAACCGTCGCGCAGGACATGTTCGGCATCATGCGGACCGCGTTCGATCTGCAACGGCTCGCGATTCTGCAGCGTGCGATGCGCAAGGAACAGAATCTGCCGCCGCTGCTGAAACCGCGCGACGTGCTGTCGTTTGCCACCATCGAGGGCGCGCGCTGCGCAGCGCTGGATTCGAAGATCGGCACGCTGACGCCGGGCAAGGAGGCTGATCTCGTCGTATTGCGTGCGGACCGTTTCGATACCTGGCCCCGCAACAATGCCTATAGCACGGTCGCGAGCCTGATGAATCCGGGCCATGTCGAGGCCGTGTTCATCGCCGGCAAAGCGAAGAAATGGCGCGGCAGTCTCGTCGGTGTGGACGCAGCGCGCGTGCTCGGCATGGTCGAGCAGTCGCGCAACGAAGTCCTGCGTCGGGGCAATTTCACGGTCCCGCTGCTAGGCTAGGCGCAGGCGCCATTGTCCCGATCTGAAATTCGCTTGATCGCTATATAGGCATCCATGCGAATTTCAGATCGAAAGGACAATGGCAAACCATTAGTTCTAGTGTCGTTTCGGTTTCGAAATTCGCTATGTGCCCTATATAGATCGCCAT
>JAGWSK010000332.1 GCA_028869355.1 Alphaproteobacteria bacterium
CAGCGCCGCTTGACGATCCCTATGCCGGCTTGCACGTCAAGGATCCCGACGGGATCAACGTGCAGATCTTCGATCAGAGATGAGTGCCGCTCGGGCCATTCCAGGGGGCCGGGGTCGTCGTTGCCGCCGCCGGCGGTGGTCAAGACACGACAAACCGCTCGATTCGGCCGATGTCTCGACTCGCGACGGAAGCAGTCGTAGTAGGCACCCGCTTTATCGGTAACCCTAGCCGAGTTCCTTCGCCACTGCCCAGGCTTCAATCTGGATCAGATTTCCGCCGCGCAATGGCATGACCAGGGAATCACGAGTCGGCCGGTGTTCCGGATCGGGAAAATGTTCATGCCAGGGTTTGTTGACGGAGGTTCGGTAGGAATCGCTGACGAGGTAAACCGTCAGCTTCACCACATCGCCAAGGTCCATGCCGCCCGCGGAAAGTACGCGCTTCAGGTTCTGGAAACAGAGCACCGCCTGTGAATCCGGATCGGGCGGCAGCACGCCAGTTTCGGGATCTTTTCCCATGATACGGGAGGTGACGAGAATCGGCCCGACCCTGCAGGCTGTGGGAATGGGCGCGCCATGATGCGACAGGCCCTTCACTTCGATGCTCTTCTGTCTCATTGGTCGTCCTTTCCCCAGCGCGCAAATCCCAGTCCGATTCCGGTCAGTGCCGGCGTGCGCCAGGCGGGAATGTAATCCGTCCACTTCAGGTGCAGGCCGGCTGCGGCGGCGGCAGCTGCGCCGCAAATCCAGCCGCGGATTTCCGAACTGCCCGCCTGCAGACGCCTGGGCTCGAGACCGCCAAGAAAATCGAGATCATTTGAGCGCAAGGCCGACAGCACGGATCGGTCCAGTTCCTCATCGACAATGAAATGCGACAAACCGCCGGATGCGAAGACACCGACCCGCGAGTTGGCCGGGAAATTGGCGATTGCGCGGTGCAATGCGCGTCCGAATGCCACGCAGCGCCTGGGCGAGATCGGATTGGGCGCGTAATAGGTGTTGATGAAGATCGGCACGATCGGAAGCCGGCGTCCGGCGAGATAATTGCGGTGGATATAGGAAAAAGCATGGCCTTCATGCTGGTCGGCCGGGATTTCCTTCACGGCGCAGACATCGAATTCCGATTGCGTCAGTTGTTCGATGAGATGCAGCGCGAGATCACTCGCCACCGGATAATGCACGTCACTCTCGGGCTCATATCGCCTTGACTGCGCCAGCGCATACCAGTTCTCCGGCGGGCGTCCAGAGCGCGCGGCGTTGCGGATGCTGGCGCCGTAGTAGATCGCGAGCGAAGGCATCATCGCATCCTGGAACAGCTCGTGCTGATCGTCACCGATAATGATAAGTGCATCGAGCGGCACCTGCGAAAACTGTCTGATCAATTCCGCAACCGCACCCGTCATCCGGTCGAACGCAGCGCTCATTTTGTCCGGCGCAACGCGAACGGCAGCATCGGCAGGGGCCAGCGCCAGCAATTCGTCATAGCTGCATTTTTGGCCGCTTCTGTCGAACAGCGGCATCCCGGGATCGGTCTTGCGGAAATTCGCAATCCAGTCTTCCCGCGTCGCCGCCAGCATCACGCTGTGCGACGAACCGAAAGCCGCTGCAAGTTCGGCCATGGTTCAGGCTCGTAGTGCCACACGTTCCGCTTGGCCGGGGACTGTCAGCCGGCAAATCACCGCAGCGTCAGGCAGTGAGTGCAGTATCCAGGCGGTATCCAGCAAGCGCGCCGCCAGATCGCGGCCAAGAACGCTGTCAACCAGTCCGTGGAATTTATCGGTCAGGTTCTGATCGGTCATGGGCCGTTCGCGGCTGCCGATCGCGTGTTCGACATATTTTTCGAGCACGCGGCCATCCTTCAGAATGACACGCGCCTGCACTTCATCATCGCGCTTGTTCTTGTCCACCGTCGCCTGGACACGATCGCGAAGCGAGATGACGCGCGGATTGCGTACGCATTCATCCGAATATTGTTGCTCGCCGGCGGCGCCGAAAATCAGCGCGGCCGCCGCCGAATGGAAAACGCTGAACTTTCCCTCGAGCCCGGCCTGTGGTGTCTTTTTCCCGGTGAGTTCCATGACCAGGGGCGCCACGGTCAACTCGACGCGCTCGACTTCATCGCCGGACAAGCCATGTTGGCGCTTGAGCTGGATGCAGGCATCGATCGCGGGGTGAATGACGATCCCGCAGGCGAACGGCTTGTAGGTGTTCAGCGAGATTTCATAAGTCTTGCCGAGGCCGTCGGTGATGCGGCTGAAATCATGTCTGGTGGACAGAACATTGGCAAAGCCACGTTTGGCCTCCAGCACCTGATTCGAGCTGGTGAAGTTTTTCGCCGCGAGCAATGCCGACATCAGGCCATTTTTGGCGGCGAGACCAGGATGCATGCTCTTGGAATGTGTACCGAACATTTCGCGCAGCCCGGAGGATTGAGTGCCGGCAATCCCAAGCGCCCAGATCATTTGCTGTTCGGACAGGCCGAGCAGCCGTCCCGCCGCCGCCGCCGCGCCAAACACGCCCGCTGTGCCGGTGATGTGCCAGCCGACATCGTAATGCTCCGGATAGACAGCATTGCCGATCCGGCATTCGGCTTCCACGCCGAGGATGAACGCATGCAGCAATTCCGCGCCGCTCACCGGACGGTATTCGCAGAGCGCGAAAATGGCGGATGCGACCGGGCCCGACGGGTGAATGATGGTCGGCAAATGCGTGTCATCGAAATCGAACACATGGCTGGTGATGCCGTTCATCAGCGCAGCATTCAGTATGTCGGTTCTTTCGCCACGCCCCAGAACCGTGGCCTGCGGCGGACCGGCAAAGGGCAGCAAAGCTGCAAGGGCTGCCTCGACGGCCTCGTGATGCGCGGCGCCCACCGCGCATCCGAGCCAGTTCACGATCGAGCGCACGCCCTCATGCCTGGTTTGCGCCGGAACGTCATGCGCGTCGGCATTGACCAGCCAGCGCGCCAGCGTGCGGGTTA
>JAGWSK010000333.1 GCA_028869355.1 Alphaproteobacteria bacterium
ACTCACCGAGATGCCGAGCCCGATCGGAGCACCTTGCACGCCACTCACCGAACCCGGCACGCTCAGGTTCGGGACCTCCGCTTGCGGATCAACCGTCACCGCGATGCTCTGCGTACTCGTCACCGAAGAATTCGAGGTTGGATTGTTGGCGGCCGCCGTTGCAGTCACCGTCAAGCTGGCGGAGGTTTCCCCCGCCAAAAATGTCAGCCCCGGAAGCTGGGCCGCGGTCAGCGTCCAACTGCCGTCGCCGTTCCTGGTGCCCGCCGATAACGCAGCATCCGAAGGAACCCCGCTGATGGTGATCGAAACCGGGTCGTCGTTGTTGTCGGACGGTGCCGTAATACTCAGCGGAATCGCAGACTGCTCGTCGCCAACTGCCGTGGCGCCGGCCACGAATGTCGGCGGCTGCAGACCGGCCACGAATGTAACCGTGCCGGTGCTGCTGAAAGTCGAGCCGTGCCCGTCGTTAATCGTGAATTGTACCGTGCGATCGGGCTCGGAGGTCTGGTTGGTGCCGGGAATATTCTGCGGGTGACCAACAAATTCGACCTGGCTGCTGGCCTTGCCAAGCAAAGTGGTTCCGGTCTTGACCGACTCATTCGTTCCGACATCAAGCTCAATCGATGCCTGGCGCTCAAAATACGCGATGTCCTGGACCAGCGCCTGCACCGCCTGCGGCGTGGCACTGCTGTTGAAACTCACGCTGATTCCGGATTGTGAGGTGCCTGTAAAGGCCGAAAGATCCTTGCTAAGGACCACTTCGTCACGGAACACGTTCTCAACAATGGCCGTGCCGATGACCTGACCGCCATAGGTCACATCGCTCTCGCCAAAAATGCCCGCCGGCTCGAGACCGATCTGCCCGGCGGCGCTGCCCTGATTGATAATGTGCAGTTCGTCGCCAAAAAACGACGTGCCCGAAAAGCTCACGGTCAGCGACCCGCCGCCCAGATTGCTCACCGCATCGGTAAATGTCGCCCCCGGTGCAATCGCCGCCGCCGCCTCACCCTGCGCGTAGTTCGATGCGCCTGTGATCACGAGCTGAGCACTCATTCCAGCGTCCTCACGAGGTTGGTTGAGCCCTGAAAAGCTTCGACGAAAGGTCGAAGAAAGCTCTCGTACGGCTTCGAGCGTCCGATCGAACTGTTATAAATTGGCTGGCGCACCTGAACCGCGCTTGCGGTCAACACCGGCCGCTCCGTTGCATGAAACTCGAGACACGCGTCGTCCCAGTCGAGACCACAATGGGTCACGATCCGTCGAGCCTCCTGCTCGAGATTTCCGACGAGTTCCTCGTACTGCACCTCAAGCATGACCTCAGGCGGCAGTACGCCGCGCCAGTGCGTCATGAGCAAATTATAGGCGCGATAGTATCGTCCCAATTCGGCGAGGTCGTAGCAGTAGTCGATATGGCCTTCGAAGGTCAGTGAGAAACAGGATAACGCCGTATCACACGGATCGCGCCGGACATGGACGATGCGCGCATTGGGCAAGATGACCTGGACAAAACCGGCCAGCATGAAATTGGCGGGCATCTTATCGGTAATCCGCGCGGCCCTGGGTGCAAGATCGCGGATACTTGACAGGTAGCTTCTCCCGAGTTCACGGACTTCTTCCGCGGACATTGATCGAACGGATTCGGGAAATTTCAATTGCGGACCAGCCGAACCATTGGCGAGTTTTCTCAGATGTTGCAGTTCGCCTGCGCCAAACACGCTTGGATGACTGGAAAGAATCTGTTCGACGAGCGTGGTGCCGGAGCGCGGCATCCCGATTATGAAAATCGGGACGGGGCAAGGTTCTCCATGAATTGACTTTTGCTGAATCAGCTCACGGCTGAAAACCTCACGAATTCGCTCGAGCATTCCCAGCGAATGCGCTTCGTCGTAGTTGACCTGCTGCCGCTTCAGCGCATTTCCTTCAAGAAAATGATGGAATGCCTTTTCATGATCTCCGACATCCGCCAAAGCTTTTCCGAGCGCGAAGTGAAGCAGCTTCTGCGCCTGAATCGGGAACGACGGTATTTGCGGCCCTAGATGGGTCAACGCGACGAAGTGCGGATCCGCCTCGGTGTACCGCTTGATGTGCCCCAACTTCAAATATCCGGCCGGGCCGCTGGGCGCGAGCGCTATCGCCGCTTCATATGCGCGTCTTGCCTCAGCGATTTTTCCGAGAGCAAGGAAAGCGTCGCCACGTCCCAGGTGAGCTCCGACATGACCTGGATCGATCGCCTGGGCTTTGCCATATTGCGTGAGCGCCTTCTCAACGTGGCCCCGCCGCTGATGTGCGTCAGCGAGGCTGATACGTGCGCCGAGCGGATTGATCGCGAGCGCCTTATCATAATGCGCAAGCGCTGCTTCAAATTGGGCAACCTGGTGGAACGCGTTGCCAAGCGCAATACGTGCATCAATATGATTCGGATTGATCGAGAGCGCCTTCTCGTATTGACCAATTGCCTCGTCGGTCCGATCCAGCGCATCGAGTGTTTTACCATGCCCGTAATAGGCGTCGGCGTAATCCGATTTTATCGCCGTTGCTTTTCGATATTGATTCAGCGCCTCGTCTCGGCGGCCCAATGCCAGCAATCCGTTGCCGAGATTGTGGTACGCCTCAGCATAATTGGCTCTGAGGTTCAAAGCAGCTTCGAATTGGCGGATCGCCTCTTCAAATTGCCCAAGGGCCAGCAACGCGTTTCCGAAATTGTTATGCGCTTCAGGATATGCCGGCTTGATTGCCAGCGCTTGCTGAAAGTGAGCAATTGAGTCCTTCGCCCGGCCGAGCACATGGAGCGTGTAGCCGAGGTTATTGTGAGCCTCGGCATAGTCCGGCTTGATTGCGATGGCCTTTTCATAATGACTTATGGCTTGTTCGTTCAGGCGAAGTCCGGTCATCGCGCTGCCGAGCAGCCCGTGCACTTCCGCGAAATCCCCTCGCATTTCGATCGCCTGAAGCAAAAGCTGCCGGGCGTCAGCAAATCTTCCCTGCCGGAGGCGGATTGCGCCCAAACGAAAGAGGGCATCGAAATGGGCTGGGTCCGCTTCGAGTACGAGCTGATACAACTGCTCGGCCTCCCGCAGCCTTCCTTCCGAATGGAGAGAAGACGCCTTCTCCACCGATTCCGGCAGACTTTGAGGTAGCTGATTGCGAATTACCGATAGTGGCTCGCTCACGGCCGCGGATTCCCATCGCTGATGGAGAAGCCGTACCATTTGATGATTCCGGCGTGCGTGGCCCGGTTGATGGCCGGTGCGTTCGCTGTGCAGGATATATTGTCGCTGCCGTTGACGAAATTTCCACCGGTTGACAGTGCGCCGCCGGCAATGGCCGGCAAACTCAAAATCGGCAGAACCGAAACGCTCGGCAAACTGAGCCGTGCGATGAGCAGCGTACCGGCAGTGTTGTCCATGGATAGCCCCGGCGCCATCGAAACAACGGACGAAAATCGCTCACGTGCCGACCGAAACGTGAGCACGTGCTCCAACTCAAATTACCAGGTAGCCCCCCATTGAATGCCCCCGCATGCAACACCCCAAAGCCATTATGGTCACGACTTACCCCTGGTTGCGAGCGGATTTTGCGCCAAACCTTTCATTAAGCTGACGGCGACTGAAACGACGATTCAAGGAGTGGCGAAATCTGGATTCGGGACACCAGTCCCCCGTTACTGCAGTGCCCTCGCCATCTCCTGAAGCACGAAATCCCAATCGCCGCGTGTTCTTTGTCTGAACAGGCGAATGGTCGGGTACCAGGGACTGTCATCGCGATCGAGCAGCCAGCGCCACTCGGCCACGTGTTTCACCGCGACCCAGGTTGGGCGCGCCAGCGCGCCGGCCAAATGCGCGATTGACGTATCACACGTAACAATCAGGTCGAGACAATTCATTACCGCTGCCGTACCGATGAATGCATCGGGCCCGCTTTCGACTTCGTCGCTAAGCACTTCCACCTTCATTCCGGCCGGCAGCTTTGCCAGTTGCTCAAGGCCGAAATTTCTCTGCAAACTGATCAACCGCACGTCCGGAACTGCAGCGAGTGGCGCGAAAGCGGCCAGCGGAATTGACCTGCCCTTGTCGGCGGAAACGCCGGGCCGGCCCTGCCAGGCAATGCCAATCTTCAATCCATGGCCGCCAATCTTTTCCCGCCAAATCGAAACGAGATGACTTTCCGCAGCCAGATAGGGCACGCTGTTCGGTACCGACGACAACTCGGTGCCAAACCGCAGCGGCAGGCTCATCAGCGCGCATTGAAAATCAAAGGCTGCTGCCGCTTCATTCGACGTGACCACGTCGATGCCCAGCGTCAGCGGTTGCAGCAGGCGGACCAGATTCGGTCGCGCAAAGAAAGTGACCTGGGCGCCGCGCTCGTGCAGCAGCGGCAGGTATCTTGCGAACTGGATCACATCGCCTATGCCCTGCTCGACATAAATAGCGATGCTGCGTCCGGCGAGATCTTCTCCCTGCCACGCCGGAGCATCCAGTTTGGGAAACCTGTCCGGGAGTCCCTCGGCGCGCCACCTCCATTCGTAGTCGGCCCAGCCACCCCGGTAATCGCCGGTGAGAAGCCTTGCCATGCCGCGGGATTTGTGGCCCTCCGCGTAATCCGGATCGAGTTCAATCGCCCGATCGAAGCTTGCAAGCGCCTCATCCAGACGCATCAGATCCTTCAGGGCATTGCCGCGATTGCTGTGCGCGTGCGCGTAATCCGGTTTCAGCGCGAGCGCCCTGTCGTAACTCGCAAGTGCCGCCTCCGGCCGGTCAAGGTCTCTCAATGCATTGCCACGATTGTTAAGGGCATAGGCGTAGCGCGGATCGAGCTCGAGCGCACGGTCATAGCTGGCAAGCGCTTCCTCCGGGCGCTTCATTGCCCGCAGCGCATTGCCGCGATTGCTCCACGCATCTACATAATCGGGCTTGAGCGCGAGTGCGCGGTCAAAGCTGGCAAGTGCTTCGGCGTCACGCTTGAGATCGACCAGCGCGTTCCCCCGGTTGTTGAAAGCTTCGGCATAATCGGGCTTCAGCTGCAAGGCGCGATCGAAACTGGCGAGCGCTTCGGACGGCCGCTTCAGATCCCTCAGCGCATCGCCGCGATTGCTGTATGCGCCGCTAAACGATGGATTCAGCGCCAGTGCGCGATCATAACTCTTTAACGCCTCTGACACCCGGTTCAAACGCCGCAGGACATTGCCGCGATTGCTGAACGCCTCGGGATAATCCGGCTTAAGCTCGATGGCGCGGTTGTAACTTGCCAGCGCATCGTTCAATCGCCCGGCCGCCTGCAGCAATATCCCGCGATTTGAATGCGCGGCTGCAACATCGGGATTGATTGCGATCGCACGTTCGACCAGTGCCAATCCGTCTTTGTAATGACCTGTCTGATACGAAATGATCGCCAACATATGCAGAGCATTGAAGTGCGCCGGCGCTTGCTTGAGGATCGCCTCGTAAAGGATTTTCGCCTCGCCAAGGCGGCCCTGCCGGTGCAACGCCATTGCATGCCGCAGTTGTGTTTCACTGTCTGCGCCGGCTTGGGGATCGGTCAGCGCCTCCAACGCGGCCGCCGGCAACGCGTGTTGGCCCGCTGCAGATGCCGGGGCCGGTAAGTCTGCCGGCTCTGGCTGGGAGCGACGTTCCTGCGGCGAAAGCGAAAAGCCCGGAGCGCCTTTCTCCCACCAGTGGTTGGGACCGCTTACAGGCAGGAGATCGGGCAATTTCGCCGCCCGCTCCTTTGGCAGGCAAAGCAGATTGACCGAGACGATTCTCCCAAAAGCATTGTTGGGGTTTTTGGCGAAATTGTCCGGGTTGTAAAGCCGCGGCAGATGCCACCACATGTCATAGCCGAGCTCGTCGATGAGCTGGATCAATTCTGGCGACTGATCCCTGCGGTCGTTCTCAACATATAGAACCGGCCGGCACCTTGTGATCACCGCACGCGCCCCGGAAAGCACCTCCTTTTCCATTCCTTCGGAATCGATTTTGAGCATGTGAAGCTGCCTGAGCGGCATGCTGTCGATCGTCCGCATCGGAACGTCCTCGCCGGGGCCCGAATTGGTCAGGGACAAGCCGCCAAAATTGCCCTCCGCTGCGTAGTCGATCACAGGAACCCGCATCGTCCCGGGCCGGTGGCCGGCTGCTTCCTGGCACGCCCAAACATTGTTGATTCCATTGATTGCGAGATTGGCGCAAAGGAGCTGGAAAATGATGCGTTGCGGTTCGAATGCGTGGACGACGCCATGTGGTCCGGCCAGTTGTGCCAGACGCACCGTGTGGGCGCCGATATTGCTGCCGACTTCTACGACGCAATCGCCCGGCCGCACATTTCTTGCGAAGATTTCCGCTTCAAGCTCGCTGTATTCGCCGTAGAGGTCGAGCGAACGGCCGATATACCGGTCGTATCTGAGAAACAGCATTTTGCCGTATCGGCACTGTTTGAGCACGGTTAAGGAGCCTGGTTCGTCCGCATGCGAACGGCCGAAGGAATCGATCTTGGTTTCAGACGCCGGGTGCATTTGAGAGGGATGTTATCGCACGCAGAGACCCGGCAGACGAAAAATTGGTGTACAGGCTGCTATGGCATCCGCTTGCAGCGCATCATTTAAACAGCGGCGCGCTGTTGCCAGGCCCATGTCCTGTTCTCTGTGGGTCCCGCGATCACTTTTGCAGCGGGGGCATTCGGAGCGGGCGCCCCCCGGAGAAGCCATCGGCCATCGCCGGATCGGCGCCCGCCCCGCGCTGCCGCCCCTATTTTTGCCGGAACGCCGAGTTGAACGACATCGCAAGCGGGCCGATCAGGTAATCGAAAGCGGTTCGTGCAACGGTCGGAATGGTAACGCTGGCCGGCATGCCGGGATAGAGATTTACCCCCGGCAGCGCCGCCAAGTCCTTTTCGTCAACCTGAACAAGGGCGGTGTAATAAGGCGTGCCGGTGCGGTTATCCGTCAGCCGATCGGCGGAGACCTGCGTCACACTGCCCGGAATGGTCGGAGTGATACGCTGCTTATAGGCGGTCAAACGAACTTCTGCCGCCATTCCCGGATGGACATCACTGATCGCATCGACGGGGATTTCCGCTTCAACGGTGAGTTTGCTGTCATCGGGCACCACGTCCAGGATCTTGTCACCGCGTTGAATGACCGCGCCGACCGCAAACACGCTCAGGCCCACCACCTTGCCCGTGTAGGGCGAACGAATGGTGGTTCGATTCAGCACCGCTTGCGCGTTGGAAAGACGCGGCGTGACTTCCAGCAGCAGCCCCTGCGTATCACGCAACTGCTTGGCGGTGTCGGCCAGCCAGTCGGCGTCGATTTGCGAAGCTTGCTGGGTTTGTTCGGCGATGGCCTGGCGGAAGCGCGCGATATTGCCCTTCGTCTCGCCGATTTGGCCGGCGATCCCGTACGAGCTGCGCTCCAGTTGCAATTTCCGCGGCTGCGTTATCAGACCTTTTTCCGCCAACGGGGCGATGAGATCGAGCTCCTTCTGGGTCGAGTCGCTCTGGCGCTGATAAGCGGCGATTTCTTCCTCACTTCCGGCGATCTGTGCATCCAGTTCGTGGATCTTCTCTTCGATAACTTTGTGCTGCGCCGCCAGCGCATCCCGGCGTTTTTCGAATTGGCGCAGCTGCCCGTTCCATACCGTGGCGACGACGGGATCGGAAAGCGTTGCCGCGAGATCGGGCGGCGGAGTCACTGTCGTCTCGAGATTCAGTTCTGCAAGCAGGCGCGCCTCGGTGGCGCGCAGCAAAAGGCGTTGCTGCGAGTAGACGTCGTATTCCGAACGGGCCTGCGTGTCGTCAAGCACGATCACCGTATCGCCGGCGTTGATGTGATCGCCTTCCTTAACCCGCAACTCTTTGACGATCCCGCCGTCGAGATGCTGAAGCGATTTTCGGTTACCCTCAACCTTGATTTGCGCAGTGTTGGACACGACCGCGCCGTTCAGCGGCGCTGTCATGGCCCATCCACCGAGGCCACCGAAGAAAAGCACGACTAAAAGCGCGCCCAGGACAGCATAGCGTCGCGATGATTTATCCAGGGCATGATCGTAGCGCGCGGGCAAGCGTTGTTGCATGGCGGGCAACGGCGTAGCGGTGATGATCGCGATGCTTCCGGTCTGTTCCAAATCAGCCCCCTTTCTGGACGCCGGCCGTTACGAAGTTCCGCGCCGGCTGCAGCGGCTGAGGAGCGATTCGCGCAAGAATCTCCGGACGTGAGCCAAAGGCATCCACCATGCCGTCGCGCAACAGCAGTATCTTGTCCACCACGCCAATCGTCGCCGGGCGGTGCGAAACGATCAGAACCGAGACTTTCTTCTTCTTGAGTTGCATGATGCAGTTGGAAAGCGCCGCATCGCCTTCCGCGTCGAGATTCGAGCTTGGCTCGTCGAGCACGACCAGGCTGGGATCGCCGAACACAGCACGAGCCAGCGCGATGCGCTGCCGGATGCCGGCCGACAGGATCATGCCGCCTTCGCCAACCTGGGTTTCATAGCCGTCGGACAGCCCCAGGATCATTTCATGCACGCCGGCAAGTTGCGCCGCGGCGATGATTGCGCCGGCATCCGCAAAGGCGAAGCGGCCGATATTGGCGGCAACGGTGTCGCTGAACAGCTCAATATCCTGCGGCAGATAGCCGAAATAACGGCCGAGGGAGCTCCGCGAATAATGCGACAGCTCGGCGCCATCGAGTCGCACTTCGCCGGCCATCGGGGCCATGACGCCGGCGATATGCCGGCAGAGGGTCGATTTGCCGGCACCCGAGGGGCCAACAATCCCCAGCACTTCACCCGCCTCGATGCGAAAGCTGACGTTGCGCAGGGCGGGCTTTGCGCCGCGCGCCGGCACGCAGGTAAGATTTGCGACTGCCAGCGCCCCTGAGGGCCGCGGCATTTCCATCCGGGCTTCACGGCGGGGATTCGCGAACAACAGCGTGCGCACCCGGCCATAAGCATCGAGCGCGGAGATGAGACCGCGCCAGGAGCCGACGATTTGCTCGATCGGCTGCAGGGCGCGAGCCAACAGAATACTGGCAGCGAACATGGCGCCCACCGTGACCTCGCGTTCGATCACCAGCCAGGCGCCGAGACCAAGAATCAACGACTGCATGCTCAGCCGCATGAAGCGTATGAGGCTCTGCACGCTGCCGCTGCGGTCGCTGGAAACCATTTGAGCATCGATCATGCGGCCGCGGTCGCGGCCCCAGCGGCGCAACAAACCATCGGTCATGCCCATGGCCTGCACGACTTCGTAGTTGCGCAGGCTCATTTCGGTGAAGTTGTAATTGCGCGCCGATGCCATGTTGGATTCGCTGATCGGCGTCCGGACCATTCTCTCATTGATCAGTGCAAGGATGACGAGAAGTACGGAAGAGACCAGGCCAAACAATCCGAGCGCCGGATGCAGAAGGAAGATCACCAGGATGTAGATCGGCGCCCAGGGCAGATCGAAAACCGCATTGATGCCCATGCCGGTGACGAATTGGCGAAAAGAGTCGAAGTCGCGCAGGTACTGGCTGCGTGCGCCGCCCAGCATGCCGGCGCCATCGATCACCGCTTCAATGATGCGCGGGGCAACCAGGGTGTCCAGACGGACGCTCAGGCGCGCGAGGATGCGCGCCCGCACAACGTCGAGTCCGGAATACACGACAAAGGCGATCATCAGGGCGATCGTCAGCATGACCAGCGTGACGACGCTGGAACTGGAGATCACCCGGTCATACACCTGCAGCATATAAAGCGGCGAGGCGAGATAGAGCAGGTTGATCGCCAGGCTGAAGAGGGCGACCAGCACGAAATAGCGCCGGCACGCGCGCATGACGCCGCGCAACTCGTCCGGCCGATTGGGTACGCCTACGCTCACTCGACTTGTCGCCCTCTGCTAACCTACGCCAGCCGCGCCGACCTGATGCAACGTCAGCCAGAAGTGATCCAGCGTGTTGGAGTGGACATCGATAGCGCCGCTTCCGGTCCACCAGCCAACCCCCTTGCCATTGGACGACACGACAAGCTGCCCCTGGTTGTAATCCACCAGTGCGCTCTGAACGCCCTGACCATCGGCCATGCCGTTGAAGCCGGTGGCCGTCTCGTCAGCCGCGGTGACGGTGGTGCCGGGGAGCAGAACGTTGACCATGGTGCTCCAGGCGCCCTTGCCCGCGTTGAGTGCGGGCGTGGACAAACCCGTAATGCTGCCGTTCTTGATTGTGACATCGGCGTTGTCGAGGATTGCAAAATTGCCATCGGAGATAACGCTGCCGCTCGACCCGTCGCTGTAACCGCTGAACGGCGCTTTGCCGGTCAGCCACAGCACCGCGTCGGTCATCATATCCGCCGGCGCATTTGGATTCGGCGCATTGAAATTGTTGTCGATGTTCAACTGCGAGGCGATCGCCTGCTGCAACATGGAGATGCGGATATCGCCACTGACGCTCCAGCCCATGATGGCATCGGCAATGGTCAGCGGAATGAACAGCGTCGTTTCGCCGGGATCGGTCTGGCCGTTCCCGTTGAGATCGCCCAGCAACACGCCCGCCACGTTGTGATAGGGGCCGGAGGTGATGGAAGCATCAATGCCGTGGTTGGGAAGCACGTCGGGTGCAACGATGACGCCGCTGGCCTGGAGATTCGTAGCATCCTTGACATCGTCTGTGGAAATTCCATTCCACAGAAGCTCATGATTGCCCCAGAATCCCTTGGTCAACGCTTTCGGTCCGGTAAAGTTGCCGAAATCATTTTCGACCACGGTGACACTGGCCGACGCGTTGCCGTCCGCATTCTGATTGTCGGTGACGGTCACCACGTTATCGAGCGTCCCGTCTCCATTGACTCCGTTCGAATCGATTTCGCCCTGGGTCACGACGTGATTGTATTTGAACGTCCAGGTGGCGCCGACATCCAGATTCGTCGTATTGCCGTCGCTGCTGGTCGGAGTGGTCAATACGACCGGCGTATAGTTCTCGAACGTGTCGTGCAGCTGCGCTGCGGTGATTGTCTCATTGCCGGTATTGGTGAACACGACGGTGTAATGGATGATGTCGCCGGCGTTTTGAACGATACCGCCGGAGGCTGCGCCGTTGACCGCGAACGTCTTGGTCAGCGTGATCGAGGGATCCTGGTCGATATTGACGCTGGTCGAAGCGTTGCCGCCGATCCCCTGCGTGGTGGTCACGGTTGCGGTATCGGCCAGCGGAGCGCCGCTGTCGATATCGGCCTGACTGGCGAGGAAGCTTGCCGTGTAGGTGGCAATCTCGCCCGGCGCCAGCGTGCCCATGGGATCGCCGTCGCTCGAACTGACAAAGCTGGGTGTCCCGCTGCCGTTGCCGGTGTCTGCGACCGTGACGCCGGTCAGCGTCGTGTTGCCGGTATTCTTTACCGTAATGGTATAGGTGACCAATTGCCCGTTATGGTCGACCACATTGGTGTCGTCGCCCGTATCTCCATTCTGATCAACAAAATCCGGCGTTGTGACGAAGGTCTTCGTCACTGCCAGTGACGGATCCTGATCGACCGTGGTGGTCACGGTCGAACTGCCGCCGCCGCTCTGATTGTCGGTCTCGGTTGCCGTATTGGCGATCACGCCACCGTTGTTGAGGTCCTGCTGGGTGACGAAATATTTGTCGATCAGCGTCTCGCTCGTGCCCGCCGCCAGTGTGCCCGCGGACTGCAATGTATGGCCGGTCAGCGAATCCACCACCGTCACTCCGGTGAGGTCTTCATTGCCGGTATTGGTCACCAGAATCGTGTAGTCGATCTCCTGGCCGACATGGTCGGCGACGTTGCCGTCGGCCGGATCGCCCGCCACGGTCGCCGCGGTCTTCACCACCGATACGGATGGATCCTGATCGACGCCGGTCGTCACCGTCGAACTGCCGCCGGTGGTCTGGTTGTCGGTCTCGGTCGCGGTGTTGGTGATCACGCCGCCCTTGTCGAGGTCGGCCTGGGTGACGAAATATTTGTCGGTCAGCGTCTCGCTCGTGCCCGCCGCCAGCGTGCCCGCGGACTGCAGTGTATGGCCGGTCAGCGAATCCACCACCGTCACTCCGGTGAGGTCTTCATTGCCGGTGTTGGTCACCAGAATCGTGTAGTCGATCTCCTGGCCGACATGGTCGGCGACGCTGCCGTCGGCCGGATCGCCGGCGAGGGTCGCCGCGGTCTTCACCACCGATACGGATGGATCCTGATCGACGCCGGTCGTCACCGTCGAACTGCCGCCGGTGGTCTGGTTGTCGGTCTCGGTCGCGGTGTTGGTGATCACGCCGCCCTTG
>JAGWSK010000334.1 GCA_028869355.1 Alphaproteobacteria bacterium
CAGCGGATACTGGCGCAGCAATTTGTACCCCGCCAGAAACATTGCCGCCGGACGCAACAATCCGCGCCGCCGCCACCATTTTTCCCGGTCCAGCAAAAGGAACGGATAGGCGCCAAGCGATGAGTTGTTGACAAACAAATGCCCGTTGACCTCGCCGGCATCGATGGTTGCAACGTGACCGCTCGCGACAATTGCGATGGCCTGCTCGAAATTCGCAGGAATTCCGAGATCGCGCGCAAAATGGTTGAATCGCCCCAGCGGCAATATGCCGAACGGCAGGTTGGTTTGCGCGAGCCCTGCGGCCACCGCCGCCGCAGTGCCATCGCCACCGCCGGCAATCACGGCATCGATTGTCCCCGCCGCCGCCGCTTGCTTTGCGCGCCGGTCCAACAAACCGCCAAATGCGAGAACGATTTCCGATGCGATTTCGTGCGCTGAAAATTCAGACGTGATGACCTGACAGATCTCGCGCACCGGCCGGCGAAAAAATCCCGATGCCGCAGCATTCAAGATCACCAACACGCGGCGCGGCTTCTCCAGTGTCATTCAGCAGATGCTGCTATCGCGGGAGCGAGCGCCAGAACCAGGGCGCCGCCCACGCACCAGCCCGCCAATATGTCGGTTGGATAATGCAGCCCGAGATAAAGCCGGCTGAAGCCGATCACCACAATGACAAGTCCGGCAAGATACAGCAGGAAGCGACGTGCACCGCGCATCGCTGGTTGCGAGCCCGCCAGCAGGCTTGCGGAAAAATACACGGCCGACGATATGGCTGCGTGCCCGCTGGGAAAGTCGGAGCTGAACACGCGCGCCGATTGCAGGATGGCATCGGGGCGGGGACGCTCGAAAGCAAGCTTCAACAAATCATTCAGCACGATCGCGCCGATCAAAGCTGCGATCAGCAGCGCCGCCGCGCGACGGCGCCCGGTCAACAGCCAATATCCGGCAAGGGTCACGGTAAACAGCAACAGGACGACAATGCTGCCGAGCGATGTGAGATCGCGCATGGTCTCAAACAGCCACGCCGGGCCAATGGGGCGGGAAATATTTGCCGGGTGGCGCAGCGACAACAGAATCACGCGATCGAACGGCGCCGTGACGTTCAGCGATACGGCTGCCGCAATCGCGGCGAACAGCAAAACCAGGCCGAGCACGGCCCACACCGGAAATCGAAGCCGATCTTCTCGTTTCAGCGCCGCCACAACGACTCCGCCAGTTGATTTTTGCCGCGGAATCTAGAGCGGTTTGTACGCAAAAAGAATCATCTCACTGGGAGAATGTTGGAGAAACTTGAGCGCCGCCAAGGGCCCCACGCGCGAATCCGAAATTGCCGGAGGCAATTTCCGCGCGTGGGATGCGGCCGTCGTCTAGTCCACCGTAGTTGCAGGTCCGGTCGCAGCCGGAATGGTGTCGTTCCATCCACCGCCAAGCGCCTTGTAGAGCGAGGCCAGATCGGTCGCCACCGCGCTTTGTGTTTGCACCGCCTCATCCTCCGCGCGCAACAGAGTACCTTGCGCGGTGAGCACGTTGAGAAAATCCGTAAGCCCGGCATTGTATTCCTGCCGCGCGATGGTCGCGGCAGCCGTGGCGGCCGTGACTTCCCGGTTGAGTTCGGTCAGGCGCCGGCGATCGGCAGTGTAGCGCGCCAGCGAGTCCTCGGTGTCCTGCAACCCTTTGAGAACGGACGCCTTGTAGGCGAAATAAGCCTGGTTCTCCATGTCTTCACTGGCGCGGATATTGGCCTGCGTCTTTCCGGCGGTGAAGATCGGCCAGTTGATAAACGCGATGCCGCCATAAGTGAAGTTCTTGGTGTCGACCAGATTGGTCAGCGAATTGCTGGCAAAGGACGCGAGCCCGATCAGGTCGAATTTGGGATAGAGCTGCGACACCTGAACGCCGACCTGTGCTGTCGCAGACGCCAGATTCCGTTCCGCTTCGCGAATGTCGGGCCGGCGGCGCAGCAAATCCGACGGCAAGCCCACCGGCAGCGCCCCAGGGATCGCCGGCGCCGAGCCTGCCCCGGTGATCTCGGCGGCAACATCCTCGGGTGCACGGCCGAGCAGGACTCCGATGGCATTGATATTGGTCCGCACGTCGGCTTCGAGTGGCGGAATCTCCGCCGCCGTTTCGGCTTCCTGCGCGCCCTGCTGGTTGACATCGAGATAGGTGACGAACCCGGCCATCGCCTTTGCGCTCGAAACGGCCAGGGTGTCGCGCTGCGCGGACAATTCCGCATTGGCAATGGCGATGCGCGCCTGCGCCTCGCGCAATGCAAAATAATCGCGCGCGACCTCGGCGGTCAGCGTCACCTCGGTATCGCGCAAGGTCCAGACCGCGGCCTCGGTTTTCGCTGTCGCCGACTCCACATTGCGCGCCACGCCGCCGAAAAAATCGATCTCCCAGGTGGCGTCAAAACCAAGCGAATAGAGCTTGGTATTCGAGGCGGAACTCGACCCTGCCGAACTGCCGGAACCGGCGCTGGCGCCGCCGCCGAACAATTGGGCAAAGGGATTGGAGTTGGAGTGGAGTCGGATCGCGGAAGCCGAGGTGCTGACACTCGGCAGCCCGGCCGCGCCGTTGATGACTTCCTGCTCTCGCGCCTGTGCGATTTTCGACGCCGCAGTCAGTACGTCCAGATTCTGCGCCAAAGCTTCCGTGATCAGGCGGTCGAGGACCGGATCGCCAAACTGCTGCCACCAGACGGAAAGATCAGCGCCTGGCTCAGTCTCCGCGACGTCCGCTTCTTTCGCAGCGGCAAAATTCGCCGGTACATCCATATTGGGCTGCTGGTAATTCGGACCGACAGCGCATGACGCCGCCGCGCACGCCAGACACGCAACGGCTATGGGGCCGATCTTCATCTTACTCGACATGCACTTGGCCGCGCCCGGGCGCGCGCATGAACAACACCAGCGGCAAGGTCAGGAACAGGACGATCATCATCACGTAAAATATATCGACATAGGACAACATCAGCGCCTGCTGCTGCAGCTGCTGATAGATATGGGCTGTCGCGATTGGTCCGGCTGCGCCTTGTGGCACACCCTGCGCAGTCAGCGCCTGGCTCAACGAGTTCACCGCCTGATTATAATTCGGGTTGAGCGGATTGAGGCTTTCGGCGTAGCGCGCCTGATGGAACTGGCTGCGTTCGGAAATCATGCTCTGAACGATGCCGATACCAATGTCGCCGCCGATATTGCGCATGACATTCATCAGCGCCGAAGCCTGATTGTAGTATTCCGGCCTTAAGCCCACATACGCGACAGTCGAGATCGGAATGAACAGGAACGGTATGCCGACCGACTGCCACATTCGGGCCATCGCCGCATCATCAAAGGAAATCTGGGTGTTCAGACCGGTCATGTTCCACAGGGCCAGCGCCTGAATCAGGAACGCCCCGCCAACCAGCCATCGCGCATCCATCCGGCCGGTCAGGATGCCGGCAAGCGGCATGGTGATAATCGTGGCAATTCCGCCCAGCGACAGCGCCTCGCCGGCGCTGGTGGAGGTGTATCCCAGCACCGTCTGCAGGAACTGCGGAATGAACAAAGTCGTCCCGAAGATCACCATTCCGACCAGAAGCATGAACGTACAGGTGATGGCAAAATTCCGCCGGGCCAGCAGACGGATTGCAACCACCGGGTTTTCGCGGCTCAGTTCCCACGGAATAAACGCCAGGAATGCCAGACCCGAAACCACTGCAAAACCCGTGATCATCGGGCTGGAAAACCAGTCGTCACGCTCGCCACGGTCGAGCATGACTTCCATACAGCCGAGGAACAGCCCGACCAGCGCAAATCCGATATAGTCGAAGCGGACGCCCTTCGCGTGCAATTCGCGGGTATGCCGGCGGATCGCCTCCGACTCAACCACGAACGTGGACACCAGAAGCAGCGAGGCGATTCCGAACGGAATGTTGATGAAGAATATCCAGTTCCACGTCAGCGTGTCGGTGATGTATCCGCCGATCGTCGGTCCGGCGACCGGCGCCACGATCACGACGACGCCATAGGCCGCCATGGCCAGACCGCGCTTCTCCGGCGGAAAGGTGTCGGCGAGCATCGATTGTTCGACCGGGGCAAGGCCGCCGCCGCCAATCCCCTGCAGCACCCGCGCGATGATCAGAATGCTCAGATTCGGCGACATTCCGCACAGGAATGATGCACCTGTAAACAGCGCCACCGACATCATGTAATAGCGCTTGCGCCCGATCATATCAGCCAGCCAGCCGCTGATCGGGATGATGACCGCATTGGCGACCAGAAAGCTGCTGATCACCCAGCTTGCTTCATCGATGCTCGCCGAAAGCGATCCGGCGATATGCGGCAGCGACACATTGGCGACCGAGGAATCCAGCACCACCATGAACGTGGCAATCGAGATGACCGCGACAATCGTCCACGGATTGCGTCCGCCGGCGACCGAGCGGGCCGGAGTCCATTCGGATTGGCTTGCAGTTTCTTCCGCCACTTACCGGACCCTGACGCTCGGTTCGACCGACATTCCCGGCCCGAGCGGGCAATCGCGGGGCACGGTATCGAGATCGATCTTCACCGGTACGCGCTGCACAACTTTGACGAAATTTCCCGTGGCATTTTCCGGCGGAAGAATTCCGAATGCCTGTCCGGCGCCGCGCTGGATCGAATCGACATGGCCGCGCACATCCGCATTCGGGCAGGCATCGACATGGATGGTGACCGGCTGACCCGGCCGCATGTCGTCGAGTTGGGTTTCCTTGAAGTTGGCCGTCACCCACATCTGCAACGGAACAATCGCCATGAGTTCCTGGCCAACCATGACATAGTTGCCGATAGCGACATTGCGCTGTGTCACATGGCCGGCCACCGGCGCGAAGACACGCTCATAGCCGACATTCAATTGGGCCTGCTGGACTTGCGCCTTCAGCGCATTGAGCGTGGCTTCCGCAGCTTTTGCCTGGGCAGCCGCCGTTTGCCGCTGCACGGACTGGGCCTGTGCCTCTTGCTGCGCCGCATCGCGCTGATGGGCCAGATTGCGCGTCTGGTTCTCGGCCTCATCGAGTTGCTGTTGTGCGACAGCCTGCGGATTGATCCGCTCCAGTTCCCGATAGCGATTGGCGTTGGTCTCCGCGTTTTGCGCTTGCACCGCGGCGGCCGCAGCATTGGACTGGGCCTGCTCATAGGAATGTTGCGCAATGGTAATCTGGCTGCGCGCCTGCTGAAGTTGCGCTTCCGCCTGGACTTCCTGCGCCAGCACCTGCTGCAAACCGGTCTGGGCATTGCCCGCGTCGATCTCCACCAACAAGGCGCCCGGCTGCACCAGTTGGTTGTCGCTCACCAGCAGGCGTATGACCCGCCCGGCAATTTGCGGCGAGACATGCGCGATATGCGTGTCGATGAAAGCGTCGTCGGTGCTCTCGAAACGGCTGGCATTTTGCCACCAGCTCCAGCCCGCGATGATCGCGCCAATCACGATGACAGCGCCGATCACCGGAATGAGCAGATTCGTTCTGCGCCGCGCCGGTGGGGAAGTTACGGGTTGCGGAGCACCCGCCGCGCCGCGCCGTTGTTCGCGCGCGTCGGGTGCTCCGCGCCGCTCGCTGCGCGGCTCGGATTCGGGCGGCGGCGGGACGTCGCCGGAGATTCGCTCAATTTTATTCATGCGTAATGCTTTTGAAAATATGCTGCTTCAGGAGAGGTATTCCGCGGCTCATCGCGAAACACGTCCCGGTTGCCTCCGGGGCAATTTCGGACCGTCGCGCGGCGGCCAGTAGGAAGAGACGTGCTGCGCGCAATTTGGTTCCCCTATGGTCTGAGAAGGTCACAGCCGGTCATTGCTTCCATTGGAGTCCTTCTTCGTCATTGGCGGGCGCCAACCGAACCTCGCTGGATTCGCCAATCAGGCAGTCCCTTTCCCGGCAGTCCCCGGGACTTCATGACCGGCGATTATAGCAACTTCAAAATAGCTCCGCTTCTTGACAAATGTCAAACGGATGTTTCAAATCTATGTTTGAGATGCAACTGGCTGATGGCAGTCGACAAATGAGCGGCCGGGACACAGAACCCAATGGTTCTGATCCGACACGCGCCAAGCTTATTGAGGCGGCCGGGCGAGTCTTTGCGCAGCACGGCTATCGTGCTTCGACGGTGCGGGAAATCTGCCAGGTCGCAGGCGCAAATATTGCCGCCGTGAATTATCACTTCCGCGACAAGCTCGGTTTGTATTCCGAGGTTTTGCGGCAATCGGTTTTTGCTGCGCAACTGGATCGCGCCCGGGCCGCGCTGGATCAGAACGGTACGCCCGAAGAGAGGCTGCGGGCCGTCATTCGGGCCAGGGTTCAGAGTCTGCACGGATCGGAACTTCCGGATCATCACTCGCGCATCGTGGCCCACGAGCTCGCGGCGCCCACGCCTGCTTTGTCGCAGGTCATTGATGAGGCGCTGCGGCCGCTTCATAACCGAATGCTCCAGATCGTCGGCTCCATCCTCAATTTGCCCCCGGAACACCGCAAGACGCGGTTGTGCACGTACAGCATTATTGGGCAGTTCCATCTTTACGCCCTGGCCCAACCGGTCCTGGTTCAGCTCTGGCCCGGACTGAAGATGACCTCCCGGCAACTGGATGAGATTGCCGATCACATCGCGGATTTTTCGCTCGCATATCTTCGCGAGATCGGTTCGAGGCGTCAGAAGCCTCGACGCAGGCGGGTGAAGGCAAGAACGTGACGCGACGGATTCGGGACAGAACTATGGCCCGATAGCCCGTGCTTTTCCGCCTATCGGCACCTCGCTGCTTACGTCCGGAAAAATGTCTGCAATCCTGGCAGTTCACCCGCGTGCCCGCGCAACTTTGAAACCCGCTCCGCGTTGATGGGGCTCAAGTCAGTCGGATGAAACTCAATGGCGGACCATGCCCCGGAGCAAGCCGGGCTCGCGTGGTGGCAGCGCGAAGTTTTCTATCAGATCTATCCGCGCTCCTTTCAGGACTCCAATGGCGACGGGAGCGGCGATCTTGCCGGCATTCGCCGGCGTCTCGATTACCTTTGCTGGCTCGGCGTCGGGGCGATCTGGATTTGTCCGTTCTTTCGCTCACCCATGGCCGACGGGGGATACGATATTGCCGATTATTGTGACATCGATCCACTGTTCGGCAGCATGGAAGATTTTACTGAGCTGTTGGACGACGCCCATGCGCGCGGGCTGAAACTCGTTCTCGATTTCGTCCCCAATCACACGTCGGACCGGCATCCCTGGTTTGCCGAAAGCCGTGCATCGCGAAACAATTCCAAACGCGATTGGTATATCTGGCGCGACCCGCATCCCGATGGTGGACCACCGAGCAACTGGCTGAGCCATTTCGGCGGCAGCGCCTGGACGCTCGATGAAACGACGGGCCAGTACTACTATCACGCCTTTCTGGCTGCGGAGCCGGACCTCAACTGGCGCAGTGCCGGATTGCGCGCTGCCATGCATGACGTGATGCGATTCTGGTTGTGCCTCGGTGTCGATGGCTTTCGCGTCGATGCCGTCACCAATCTCGTCGAAGACGATTTGTTGCGCGACGATCCGCCCAATCCAGATTTCAGCCGGGGCATGTTTCCGGACGCAAAATTCCGGCGCGTCTTCACCAGGGATCGGCCCGAGACGCACGAATTCATCGGCGGCATGCGTGACGTGCTGGATGAATTTCCCGATCGCGTGCTGATTGGCGAAGTGCATCTGCCGCTTGCGCGCGCGATGGCCTATTACGGCGGCGAACGGCCTTATTTCCATCTTCCATTTAATTTCCAGCTGATCGAATCACCCTGGGATTGCCGCAGCATTTCGGCCGCCATCGACCAGTACAGGATGCTGCTCCCCGGCAGTGCCTGGCCCAACTGGGTGCTCGGCAATCATGACGAGGTTCGCCTTGCCACGCGCATCGGTGACGGCCAGACCCGCGTCGCCGCGATGCTGCTGATGACGCTCAGGGGCACGCCATTCATCTATAATGGCGATGAACTGGGGATGCGCAAAGTTCCGGTCGGTCACAGACAAACTCGCGACGTGAGGGTGAAAACCATGGGCAGCCATCGTTATTCACGCGATGGCGCACGCACGCCGATACGTTGGGATTCCAGTCCTGGATCGGGATTCACCGATTCCGACTGCCCGTGGCTGCCGCTGGGCGAGAGCACCAACCCGGAGGATGTTGCCCGGCAGCAGACCGACCGCAATTCGTTGCTGAATCTCTATCGCGACCTGATTGCGCTCCGCCGCGAAACCCCGGCGCTGATCGGCGGCGAACTCGTGCCGTTGCCGACTTGCCGCGACATTCTGGAGTATGAGCGCCACGGCAGAGGCCAGCGCCTTCGCATCGCCCTGAACATGGGCGGGAAGGAGCACAGGATTGCGTTTGACGGCCATTGGCGGGTGATGATCACGACTTTTCGTGACCGTGCCGGCGAGACAGTCTCCGGCCGCCTCACATTGCGCCCACACGAAGGCCTCATCGCGGAGGCGCGTTCGTGATTCACGGCGAGTTCAACGCAGTCCGGTTTTCGCTACGCGAGGCCATACCCATGTCTCGATTCAGCAACCTCCGATGGAGAAGCTCGATGAATTTTCGTTCTACGGTAACTGCGGCGGCGTGCGCGCTTTTGGTTGCAAGCACGACCGGAGCCTTTGCCTATACCGGTGAGCAACAATTTGGACACCAGGCCAAGATTACGCTGGATCAGGCGCGCGCGATTGCGGTCAAAGCCCGTCCGGGTCAGATCACCGGTCAGGAACTGGAGAAAGAGGGCGGCGGCAGCGGTTTGCGCTTTTCTTTCGACGTCAAGAGCAAGGCTGGCAAGACCTATGAGGTCGGCGTCGATGCGAAATCCGGCAAAGTCCTGGAAAACAAGGCCGAAGGCCCAAACCCTGACTGATTGAGCGCAGTTTTCGCCGCTCCACAAGAAACGCCGGGCGGATGATTCTTACCGGCTTCTGACAGACACTGTGCAAATCCGCACACACTGCCACCTTCGCCGCAAGCGAGCGTTACCGTTACCGTAGTTCTCACGGATCCCGCTCCCGTTGCGCCACTATTCCGCTTTCCTTC
>JAGWSK010000335.1 GCA_028869355.1 Alphaproteobacteria bacterium
GGATTTTTGCACCTCACCCGCCGGTGAGGTCTCCTCCAGCGAGCCGGTTCGCCTCTCGCTTGCGGACCGGAGGCTTTAGGCTCGGCTTCTTGTGCCGAAGCCCGGCATCCATTGATCGGGACGCGAAAAGGGTCTTACCATTTGGTTGCAGCGAAGGGAATGAAAGAATCCGTGAGGAAAATCACAGATTTCAAAGGCTTGGCTTACGCCTGTGACGCCGGAAGGGAGTGCATTATGCTCATCCAAATTGGAAATTTCTGAGGACCCGGATGAGCGCGGAAACTGCCGAGGACGGCGTCCAGGAACATCCACGAACAGGAACCGGACGCGAACTGATCTACCGCCATACGGTATTTGTGCGGCTGTCGCATTGGTTCAATGCGTTCTGTTTCGCAGTTCTCCTGATGAGCGGTTTGCAGATCTTTAATGCTCATCCGATGCTGCATTGGGGTGTGAAGGGTGACGAAGCCGATCCGTCGCTGTTCTCGATCTACGCCGAGGAGCAGCTGGAGGGCCCGCCAATCGGTTGGCTTCAGATCGGCAGCGCAAAATTCAACACCACCGGCGTGCTTGGCGTATTCACCGATCGCGATGGATTTCTGTCCGGCCGTGCGTTTCCGTGGTGGATAACACTGCCAAGCTATCAGTCCCTCGCCGAGGGCCGGCGCTGGCATTTCTTTTTCGCCTGGCTGCTCGCAATCAACGGTTTCGCTTATCTGATCTATGGTTTTGCCGCAGGACATTTTCGCCGGGATCTCGCCCCTACGGGAAAGGATGTTCGTGGCCTCGGCCGTTCGATTCTGGACCATTTGCGTTTTCGCCATCCCCGCGGGGATGCCGCCAGGCGGTATAATGTCCTGCAAAAATTCGCCTATCTCGCGGTGATTTTCCTGTTCGCACTGATGATCGTGACCGGGCTGTCGATGTCGCCCGGAATCGATTCCGCGGCGCCATGGCTGCCGGATCTGTTTGGCGGACGGCAATCGGCGCGGACCATTCACTTCATCGCTGCTGTCAGCCTTGTGCTATTCGTGCTCATCCACCTTTTCGAGGTGCTGCTGGCGGGAGTATTCAACGAGCTGCGCTCCATGATCACCGGATGGTTTTCCGTCCGGCCTGACAAGCCCGGGAGGCAAACATGAGCGAAACATTCGTCAATCGTCGAGCCGCTCTGGCCGCAACAGGCGGGCTGCTGCTGGCCGGCTGCGATAAGCTCTCGCAGAGCAACACCGTCCAGAAAATTCTGGCCGGGGCCGAAAGCCTGAATTTGGACGGACAGCGGCTCGTCCTGACATCGGGACAGCCGCTGGCGCGCGAATATCCGGCTTCGGAGATTTCGCGCGTGTTTAAAGCCAACGGGACAGTTCGGCCGGATACGGACGAATACCGCCGGCTGGTGCTGACACAATTCACCGGCTGGCGCTTACAGGTAGAGGGCCTGGTGCGGAAAGCGGCCTCCTGGTCGCTTGATGACTTACGGGCGATGCCGTCGCGCACCCAGATTACGCGGCACGATTGCGTTGAGGGCTGGAGCGCGATCGGTGAGTGGACCGGAGTGCCGCTGTCGCATCTGCTGCAGCAATCCGAACTCATGCCCAACGCCAAGTATGTGGTCTTCCGTTGCGCCGACAATCTGGATGGTTCGCAGGGTGCAAACGGCCTTTATTACGAGAGCATCGATATGGTCGATGCGTTTCACCCCCAGACCATCATGGCCTATGCCATGAATGGCAAGGTTTTGCCGATTCCATACGGCGCGCCGCTGCGGCTGAGAGTCGAACGCCAGCTTGGTTACAAAATGGCGAAATATGTCATGCGGATTCAGGTGGTCGATGATTTCTCGAAAATCGGCTTTGGCAAAGGCGGGTTTTGGGAGGACCGCGGCTATGAATGGTACGCCGGAATCTGACCGTGGTATCGGCGTGGGTATAATGCATTGCGCCGTGGGCCTGTGTTAGCATAGCCGGCGCGGTAAGCGCGGCCGTCCGGCCTATGCGCTGTTTTTCGGGCTTTCAGATTGGGAGACATTCGATGGTCACATTGAAGGTGAACGGTCA
>JAGWSK010000336.1 GCA_028869355.1 Alphaproteobacteria bacterium
CTCGGCTTGTTCAGCACTCCCCTCTTCTTCAGTGAGACTCTCGGCGAAAATAAAGATGTTTCGAAAGGGATCACAGATGTGAAATTGTTTGAAGCCCCAAGGCTGCGCCTTGACCTTGGACGAAGTAATCACATTGGCTGTCAGATACTCCTGGTACAGAGCCTCGATATTACTCACTCTGATCCAGAATGCCCCGTGACGAGTGGGAGGCTCATTGGAAGGGTGGAGATGGAGTTGCACCCCATCTCTTTCAACGATCATAAATCCCTCCTCTTGATGTGTGCAGGCAAAGCCGATTCGGTCATAAAAGGCCAGGGTTTGCTCCGCATCTCCCACGGCGATGCGAGGAGCGATTGTGTGAAGGATCGGCTTGCCTGTTGGTGTGGCTGTCATGTGATGCTGTTCCTATTTTCCTGCATGACCGGTATTTCGACGCTTTTGGTGGCCCGCCAGTTCACGTCGCAAAATCGACCGATCGATCTCGATAGTCGCTGAAACCGGCGAGATCGCGTATCGTCGAAATCGGTGTTTGGGAGCAAGAGCTACCGTAATTTCCAGAAACGTTACAATCCCAAAGACCGCTGTTCCGCGCGCAGCTCCACACCTTCCAGCGCCAACATCTTCGCCTTCGTCTCCACCCCGCCCGGCGCCGAGAAGCCGCCGATCTTGCCGCCTGCCGCCAGCACGCGGTGACAGGGAATGATCAGCGGCACGGGATTCGCCGCCATGGCCTGGCCCACTGCGCGCGCCGCTTCCCAATCGGTTCGGCCGATCGCTTTGGCCAACCGGCCATAGGTCGTCGTTTCGCCATATCCAATGCGCCGTGCGGCGGCATAGATCTCGAGGGAGAGATCGTCCTGACCGGCGAGATCCAGCGTCACTCGTGAGAAATCGATCTTCTCGCCCGCGAAGTAGCGTTTCGCCGCATCCACAGTCTGTGCAATGGGCGGCGGCGGCACCCCCGCTTCCGCATCCGGCGCCCGCCGGAAAAGACTGCGCGTTGCCGCCTGCGCGTTGGCGCATGGCAGTTGAAAGCGCGTGACGCCGGCATCGTTCCACGCGATGCCGGCGAAGCCCAGCACCGTATCGAAGACGGCGTAGCAGGTTGTCATGCACGCATGATCGAGCGGCGCCGCTCCGAAAACAATCCGGTTCTTGCGCGGCGTGTCGCCCGCTTCAACGGAAGGCCGGCGGTTGTTGGTGGCCGAGCGTGCCGAAACCAAACGGTATAGCCAGTAAAGTGGGCATTAAGGATCCGTTGTTGTCGGCGCGCGGAACTGATTTGGCCTATAAGGTCCCGCGTCCGCATTCGCACTCAGGATGGAGCGTATGATGGCTGGACCTGAGAATTCGGATTCCAAAGCGCCGGGACTGATCCTTCATCAAGCCAGACTGTACGACCTCACAGTCTGGCTGATGACGCTCGGTCGCGAACGGGCTTTTCGCGAAAAGATCCTGCGCCTGGCGCGACTGAAGCCGGGCGAATCCGTACTCGATGTCGGATGCGGCACAGGCAGCCTCGCCATTGCAGCCAGGCAGCATGTGGGACCGGCGGGAATCGTCACAGGGATCGATGCCTCGCCGGAGATGATCGCGAGAGCTGAAAAGAAGGCCGCAAGAGCTCGCACCAATGTGGCCTTCGAACAGGCTCCGGCCCAGGAATTGCCGTTCCCGGCGGCACAGTTCGACGTGGTGTTCACCACGGTCATGCTTCACCATTTGCCGCGGGCGTCACGAGATCAGTGCGCGCAGCAGATGCGAAGAGTTCTGAAACCTGGCGGCCGCGTTGTCGCCGTGGACTTCGCGCCGAGGGCGGAGCCGAAAGGCTTCCTGTCCGCTTTCCACCGGCACGGCAACGTAAAGCTCGACGACATCATCGCGAGCCTTGAGGCCGCGGGATTGATTGTGACGGAGAGCGGTGACCTGGGTTTCCGTAACCTGCAATATGCGCTCGCTACGACTCGGGGCTCGACTTGATTGTGCCGCCAGATCTCCCGCTTCGGTGCCGATGCGGACATGCGGATCATTCCGGGCGAAGGAAAATCACATGATCAGCGCTTCTGTATGCATCGATGTACCTGACCTGGCAAAAGGCCTCCGCTTCTACACCGATGCATTCGGGTTCTCGAAGATTTCCGAACCTTATCCGGGTGTTGCTGTCTTAAGGATTGGCGACGTAACAATAGAGCTGCTTGAAAAGCGTGAGCACACCCGGCCGTCGCCGAATACACGCGATGTTCGACGCTACGACCGCCATTGGACACCCGTGCATTTGGACTTCCACGTTGAAGATTTGAACGCCGCACTCGACAAGGCATTGAGGGCCGGAGCTGTTAAAGAGCAATTCTTCGAAAGTCCCGAACATGGCTCAGCGGCATTCTGCTCCGATCCCTTTGGTAATGGGTTTTGTATCCTGGAGCGAAAATCACGGTAATGCCGTTCGAGCTCCAGCTTCACTGCCGGTGCGGCCATGTGCGCGGCGTGGCGGTGGAAGTTGCGCCGCAATCCGGCTTCCGCTTCGTCTGCTACTGCAAGCACTGTCAGGGATTCGCGCGCTTCCTCGGGCGGCCGGATGTGCTCGACGCCGTGGGTGGGACTGACATCTTCCAGATGCCTGGCGGGCGCGTGAAGTTGACGGCGGGCATGGGCGCTATTCGGTCCCTCAGTTTTTCCGGAAAAGTGTTGCGCTGGTACACCGATTGTTGCCGAACTCCGATTGGCAACACAGCTGCGAGTGCAGGTTTTCCGGTTGTCGCCATCATTCATTCGTTCATGAGCGTTCGCGTTGGCGAGCGCTCCACAGACGAAGTGCTCGGCCTGCCGCTCTGCCGCATCCACGAAAAATCAGCAATCGGACCGCTCCCGCCTGATGCGCCACCGGCGGCATCCTTCAGAGTCTCCGGTTACCGCACGTCAAAGCTTCTCGGCTGGTGGATGAAGGGGCTCGGCCGGCCAAACCCTTTCTTCGATGGCAAGACGGGGGCTCCGCTCTCCTCGCCGCGCAGGCTCACAGCGAGCGAACGCGCCGCTCTGGACAACGCAGTGTAACGCGGCAATACCATCACGCCCGCACATAAATCGACGTTCGGCCGAAAGAGGGGCATATGCCCTCGAATCGCATGACGCAGAAAACCTGCAGCAGAGGACATGCGTATGAAGGCAGTGGACCTTGCCCGGTTTGCTGGCCCGGGCGCTCCCGGAAAATGGCGACAGCCCCTGCCCCATCCAATGAGGTGGATGCGTACATCTCTCATGCGCCGAAGGAGGCGCAAGGCAAGCTGAAGCAGCTTCGCGCGGCGATCAAACAGGTTGCACCGGACGCCGCCGAGAGCATCAGTTACAAAATGCCCTACTACAGCTTCCATGGACAGCTTGCTTGGTTCGCGTCGATGAAAGGCTATATCGGCTTCTACCTGCGCCCGCCGGTTATTGCCGAGCATGCACGCGAACTCGCGGCGTATAAGACCACGAAGTCAGCCGTTCATTTTCCCCTCGAGGAAAACTTGCCAATCCCTCTCATAAGGAAGCTCGTGAGAGCCAGAATGAAAAAGAACAAAGCCGAGGGATAAGCCCGCTGCAGCTGCCGCCCCATAGCCGCAGTGTTCGCGGCACGCCAGCCAGGATCAAAACGGCGAATAGTGCAACGCTGCCCCTTTCAGATTTGCCGATTCCGGGGTTAATTTCCCGTCCGGAGGGCGATCATCATGCGCGCTGTTTCGGTCCTGTTGGCCGGCATTGTGTTGGGAACCGCGGCAGCGCATGCTGCGACCGAATATGAGCAGGCCTTTGCCGCGTACCAGAAAGGCGATTACCCGCTGGCGCTGAAGCTGCTGAAGCCGCTGGCCGAAAAAGGCAATGTCAACGCCGAGTACAATGTCGGGGTGATGTACAACACCGCGCTCGGGGTGAAGAACGACTATGCCGAGGCCGCCAGGTGGTTCAAGCTCGCCGCCGGCCAGGGAAATATGTATGCCGAGGTGGACCTCGGAAAGCTCTATGAGTCCGGCCGCGGTGTTCCGAAGGATTACAAGGAGGCCGTGCGGCTGTTCCGGCTGGCTTCGGCAAAGAGAAGCCCCGCCGCCGAACTCGAACTTGGTTCGATGTATGAACGCGGTATCGGCTTAACCCAGGACTATAAAGAATCCGCGAAATGGTACCGGCTGTCGGCCGATCAGGGCGACGGCGATGCGCAATACAATCTTGCATTGATGTATACGCAGGGACATGGCGTGCCGCAGGACATCAGGCAGGCGGTCGGCTGGTACAAGAAATCGGCCGAGCAGGGAAATTCCAGCGCCCAACTGAATCTTGGCGCCATGTATTATTCGGGTCAGGGCGTGACCAAGGACCCGAAGCAGGCACTGAAATATTTTCAGTTGTCGGCGCAACAGGGCAACGGGCGCGCCCAATTCAATCTCGCCACCCTGTACACGCAAGGTGACGGCATCCAGCAGGATCTTCCACGCGCCCTCATCTGGTTCGCCGCCGCAGCCGCCAATCTCTCCGGGAATGAAGCCAAAACCGCGGACGAAAACAGCAGGGCGGTCGCCGCCAAAATGACGCCGGCACAACGTGCGGCGGCCAAAGAAATGGGCAGCAAATGCCGGGTCGGCGACTACAGGGCCTGCGACTGACCATCCGCCAATGACGGCAGGAGGGATCGAAAGGTCTTTTGATCCGTTAATTTCGATACTAAAGTTCAAGGCTTGGGGGGGCGGCTTCGGGCAGGAACTCCGGTGCTGGGTCGATTTCTTTCTGATTTTGTTCGCGAAGGGAGGCTCACGGTCATCTGGCCGGACGGGCGCAGGAATGTCTATGGTAAGGGCGGCAAGCAGGCTGCACTGCGGTTCCACGGCAGGCTGACGCCATGGCAGATCTGGCGCCGGCCCGAACTGGTCCTTGGCGAAGCCTATATGGATGGACGGGTCACGGTTGAACGTGGAACCATCGCCGACGTTCTGGAAATTCTGCTCTCCAATTTCAGTCAGTACCGGCACGGCAACGTGTATCGCCTGCGGCGCGCCATCCGCATCCTGTTCCGCCGGTTTTCGCAACTGAACCGCATTTCGCGTGCCCGGAAAAACGTGGCGCACCACTACGATCTCTCGGGCAAGCTGTACGACCTGTTTCTCGACGCCGACCGGCAATATTCCTGCGCTTATTTCAGCGGCTCGAAGATGACGCTCGAGGACGCGCAGATGGCCAAAAAGCGCCATATCGCGGCCAAGCTGCGATTGGACCGTCCGGGCCTCAAGGTGCTCGACATCGGGTCGGGCTGGGGCGGTCTGGCACTCGACCTTGCGAGGCGCGACGAAGCCGATGTGCTCGGGGTCACACTCTCGACCGAGCAACTGGCGATGGCCAACGAGCGTGCGGATGCAGCGGGATTGGCACAGCGCTGCCGTTTCGCGTTGCAGGATTACCGGCAAGTCCAGGGCACCTTCGACCGCATCGTCTCGGTCGGAATGTTCGAACATGTCGGTGCACATTATTACGACGCGTTCTTCACCAGGGTGCGCGAGCTTCTGGCCCCCGACGGCGTCGCGCTGCTGCACACCATTGGCCGCGCCGACGGACCGAGCGCCACCAATCCCTGGATCGCAAAATATATTTTCCCCGGCGGGTACACGCCGGCACTGAGCGAGGTCATGCGCTCCATCGAGCGGTGTGGTTTGTTCGCGGCCGACATCGAAATTCTTCGCCTGCACTATGCGGAAACGCTCAGGGAATGGCGCAAACGCTTCTGCCGCAACTGGGACAAGGCCGCGGCGCTGTATGACGAGCGCTTTTGCCGGATGTGGGAATTCTACCTGGCGTCGTCGGAAATGACCTTCCGCTACGGCAACCAGGTTGTATTCCAGATTCAGCTCGCCAAACGCGTTGATACGGTGCCGATGACGCGCGACTACATGATCGATGCTGAGCGCGCCACGCGGTCGCGGAATGGAGTGCCAGGCCGGCGCAAATCCCAAGCGGCTTAAGAACAGCGTTCGCGATATCTGTGGACCGAGTGCGCGGCGTGTTGCGCGACAACATCGTCAGGCGCAATGGTTCTACTATTGCGCACGCGCGAATCAGGTCCCGCAATGGAATTGGAAATCCATCGCCAGCTCCCGTTTGATGTCGATGTCGAGCAGGCACTGCTCGGCGCCGTGCTGGTCGACAATTATTCGCTGGACCTTGCGACCCGCGTCTTGGCGCCCGAGCAGTTCTACGATCCGCTGCATCAGCGGCTGTTCACAGCGATGGAGCGCATGTGGTCCGCGGGCCAGATCGTGACGCCGCTCACGCTCAAAGTCGCGATGGAAAAAGATGCAGGGTTGGCGGAGGTCGGCGGGCAAACCTATCTGGTCAATCTCGCGCGTGCCGCCCCGGTCATTCCGAACGTTAAGGAGTACGCGCGCATTCTGGCGGATTTTTCCACTCGCCGTTCGCTCATTCACATCGGCGAGGACATCGTCAACACCGCCTACGAGGCACCCCGGGAGCTGACGCCCGCCAGGCAAATCGAGGACGCGGAGAAGTCGCTTTACCAGATAGCGGAGCAGTCCAGGTTCGGCGAAGGAAGCCAATCGCTTCAGGAGGCGATGGCCCGTGCGATCCAGCAAACCGAGTCTGCGATGCGCAAAGGCACGATCTCGGGTGTTGCGTCGGGTTTTACCGAATTGGATTCGCTGCTTGGTGGTCTGCATCCATCGGATCTGATCGTCATCGCCGGCCGCCCCGGCATGGGCAAGACCGCACTGGCGACCAATATCGCCTTTCATGCCGCAAGAATGTGGATGAAGGACAAAAACGAGGGCGCCGAACCGGCGCGCGGCGCACCCGTATTGATGTTCTCGCTCGAAATGTCGGCCGACCAATTGGCGGCACGTATTCTGTCGGAACAGACCGAAATCGAAATGCGCAAGATCCGGTCAGGGCGCGCAATGACCGAGGCTGAATTCATCCGGCTGACGCAGACGGCGCAACATCTGGGCTCCCTGCCGCTCTATATCGACGATACCGGTGGGATTTCGATCGCCCAGATCGCGGCGCGTGCACGCCGTTACAAGCGTGAGAAGAAGATCGGGATGATCCTGGTCGATTATCTGCAATTGGTGGAACCGGCAACCCGCCGCGCCGACAACCGCGTGCAGGAAGTTTCCGAAGTGACAAAAGGCCTGAAGGCGCTGGCCAAAGAACTGTCCGTGCCAGTGATTGCCCTATCACAGCTCTCCCGCAGCGTGGACAGCCGCGACGACAAGCGTCCGGTGCTCTCGGACCTCCGCGAATCCGGTTCGATCGAACAGGATGCCGACGTTGTGATGTTCGTCTATCGAGCCGAATATTATCTGACTACGCATCAGCCGGAGCCCGGAGGCCAGGAACACGTGCAATGGATGCAGAAAATGGAGCGCGTCCATGGCAAGGCCGACATCATTGTCGAGAAGCACCGCCACGGCGCCACTAGGTCCATTCAACTGAATTTCGATTCACGCTTCACGCGGTTCTCCAATTCGGCCGACGAACACGCGGGACTGGCGCGGTAAAATTTGTCCCAAAGCGAATCTCCTCACGCGGAGACGCGGAGAGATGCAGAGTGTGACAGCGAATTGCTCCTCCCGCAAAGCGCGTCACTATTATCTCCGCGGCTCCGCGTGAAATTTTAGCTGTAGATGAGATTCACTGCACCCGCATCCGCATCGGCGCCGGAGCAGCCGGTCCGCGAACCCCCTGGATCAACCGCAACTCAGTCTGGTCGAGCTTGCCATCATGATTGCGATCCAGCCGATCGAAGATCGAGCGCGGCAGGGCAGCGAATCCCTCAAAATCGATCATGCCGTTCCGGTGCTCATCGACCATCGGTGAATAGCTGACTCCAAGCACCCTGGAGCGGCGGTCGTTCTCCCCCTGCGCTTCTTTCGCATCGAGAAAACCACGATGGCCGGCATCAATCGCCTCGAATTGGCGGTGCAAGCCGTCTTCCAGCTCATCGCGTGTCACGACGCCGTCGCTGTCTTCATCATAGGTCAGCATCAGCCGGACTTGCTGCTCAAGCTGGATCGCGGTGGGATTGGCGGGCATACCGCTGCGCAGCCCGCTGCATGCCGCCACGGCGGCAACACACAGCACCGCGATCAATGATTTAAAGGCCCTGCTCATCATAGGGGACTATAATCGCCCCAGGTGAAGCGGCATGTAAATTTCCTTTGACGCAAATTCGCCGAAATTCCGTACTTGCAGTGCAATTTCACCCATTACCCACGCACCGGGAACCAATGTAACTTCAAATCATGTTTCCTCTTTCCGATGA
>JAGWSK010000037.1 GCA_028869355.1 Alphaproteobacteria bacterium
AAGACACGGTTGCAGCGTGATCAACGCCGGCGGGCGCACCCGGGACATTTTCAATCTGTGGATTTGCGACGCTTCGCTGTTTCCGGCCGGCGCCGGCGTGAACCTGCGGCTGGTTATTCGGGCGCTCGCCTGCCGGACTGGCGACTGAATCGCCGCCATGACCAAATGCGCCAAGGTAGGCGGGACAAGGGTGCCAGGGTTGCGCCGGAACCTGTCCAAAGCTGCGCAGGCTAAGCCGTATCCACCCCGAGTAATCGAACGCACTTTCCCACAATAATCACATCGGGCGGGATATCGGCTGAATCCGGATTCCCTGCTGATCCGAGATAGAGCCGAACTGAGTTTCGACGGGTATACATGCAAGCGGCGACCCAGGCACTTCATCGCAGAGGCAATGATTCGCAGTTTCCCGCAGCGAATTTCTGGCACGCCAATAGATCGTGAGTTGCCTTGCGTTTGGTTTTGCAATCTCTGTCATCGATTTGCACGACTGGAGCAGCCTGGAAACCGAACTGTGGAGCAATTGCGAAGGCCTGTCTCGTTCCGCGCGACCGTTGTTGGCAGAATCACCGAAACTTTTATTGTTGGCGATGAGCTGCCATAGCCTACGACTGGCAGCAGGTCCGATCCTGGATGCAAAGCGATCATATCCAGTTTTCGCGGTTGCGAGAATCCCCGTCGCAGAGAGAGCGAACGATCAAAGTGCCCCTCGTCAACAGACAGATTCGACGGGGCACCCTTTATGGGTTTTGGCCCTGGTGACCGCCCAGAGGTTGGTTCAACTGTTCAAGCAGGGGGCGCAGCGCATTCAGCTCGGCTCCGAAGCCGCTCCAATCGCCCTCCTTCAACTTCGCGATGGCTTCATTGTAGGCGGCGAGCGCTTCGCGCGCGCGATCGGACATCGGTCCGGGCGCCAAACTCGCCGTAGCGGCCGCGGGCGCTGCGGGTGAAGGCGCGGCCACACCGGGCGGCGCTTTGAAGAGCGCTGCCAGCGCGCCGCCAAGCGTTTCTTCCATCACAACCCGGTCGCCATAGATCGCGATCACGCGCTTGAGTTCGGGCAACTGTCCCGTCTGCGCGCGCAGATAAAGCGGCGTGACATACAGAATCGAATTCCCGATCGGAACGACCAGAAGATTTCCACGGATGACGCGCGAGCCGCTTTGATTCCATAGCGTGATCTGCTGGGAAATCTCGGTGTTCTGATTGATCAGCGCTTCGATCTGAAATGGGCCATAGACCAGCTTGTCCTTCGGAAACTCATAAACGATCAGCTTGCCATAGTCGGGCTGATCGCAGCGCGCTGCGAGCCAGGAGATCATGTTCTCGCGCTGGCTTGGCACCATGGGCAACATGAGGACGAATTCGGTTCGCGTTTCGCCGGGCAGCCGGATGTTGATGTAATACGGGGCCATCTTGCTGTCGGTGGTTTCATCGATCCCGTTCGGCTGACGCGGAAATTGCCAGAGGTCTTCGCGGTTGTAGAACACTTCCGGAGCGTCCATATGATAGGCGCGATAGAGCAGCGCCTGGATGAGGAACATGTCTTCCGGATAACGGGTGTGTTTCTGCAGATCGGCGGGCATCGCCGCAAACGGTTTGAACAGCGCGGGGAAGATGCGCCGAAAGGTCTCAACGACCGGATCGGCAGGATCGGACACATAGAAATCTACGCTGCCATTATAGGCGTCGATGACAATCTTGACCGAATTTCGGATGTAGTTGGTCGAACTGCCCGCGAGCGGCGGCGCGTACGGAAACCAGCTGCTGATGGTGTAGGCATCCTGGATCCAGTATAGCCGTCCGGCGCTGACGACGATGTATGGGTCGTTATCGAGGCGCAGGAAGGGTGCGATCGCGCGCACACGTTCCTGGATATTGCGGCGGAATGCGATCCGGCTCTCTGCCGTGATGTATTGGCTGAGCAGGATGTTAGGGTCGGCGAAATACCAGGCAAAGAGAGCGCGTCTCGCGATACCGCCAATCGGAACGCCGGCCGTGCCGTCATAAGCGTGGTAGACATTATCGCTGCCTTTTGGATAGTCGAACTCCGGCACGCTGCCCTTGACGATGGCATAAGGTGCGTTGCCTTCGCCGAAATAGATGCGCGGCTCGCTGACCGCCGGCCCGCCTGAGGCAGCGGGTGGAATGTCCTGCAGATAGAAGATCGGCAAACCTTCGGGCGATGTACGCGTCACCGGCGACATGACGAGGCCATTGCCATGGGTAAAGAGCACGTGGAGGTTGACCCAGGTCTGCGCGTTGGCAGGAAGCAGCGAGGACTCCAACTCGCGCGGGGAGAGCATCACCTGTTGATCGGTGCTTCCGAGCGGGTAGCGATCGATATCGGCATCGTGGAATTTGTAGTAGGTGCGGATTTCCTGCAGCTGCGCGTAGGTGTCGAGCAGAGGCTGCCGGTCCCAGAGCCTGATGTTGTCGATTGTCGCGCGATTATCCTGAAGCGACTGGTAGGTTAGCGATTGCTCCGCGGTGAACGGCTTGACGACGATGTTCCCGAGCTTATAGGCCTCACGCGTCAGCGCGATGTTTCGAGCGATGTAGGGTGACTCAAGCTGCAACTCGTTGGGTTTCACATACACGCGCTGAAACACTGCCGTAGCAACCGGCGAAAGCACGAACGATATGCCGAAAACCACCGCCGCTGACGCAAGCGGAATCCTCACGGAACGCAGTCGCATATTCGCGAACGAGGCCACGGCGGCGGCGCAGCAGAGAGCGATGAGCGCCACGAGGATCGGCAGCGCGACATGGATATCGGTGTAACTCGCTCCCACGACGACGCCATTATCGCCATAGAGGAGAAAATAGCGGTCAAGATAGAAGGCCCACGCTTCGACCACAAAGAAGAGCCCAAGCAGGGCGGAGCCGTGGGCCGCGGCCGCGGCCGAGACGATACGGCGGCGCGCATCGAATTCGATCGCGCCGCACGCCCAATATACCACGGCGGCGAGGAGCGCGCTCAATACGAGAACGAGCAGCATCCAGTCCTTGAGCGCGACGAATGCGGGAAGCGAAAATAGATAGAAGCTTAAATCATTGCCGTAGAGCGGATCGCTTCGTCCGTAGGGCGCCTGGAAGACGTAGCTGAGCGCGAGATTCCAGTCGGCGGCCCAGCCGAGTGCAACGAGCATCCCGGCGACGACGGAAACTCCCTTGACGACCGGGCGCCAGGGCAGGCGGCGCAAAAGGCGCTCGATCACGGCAGGCAAGTCCTGGCTACCCAATGATTCCCAGGGTATCTTGAGCGGTCGCAGATAGGCGCGTGACTGCGCGAAGCGCAACGCAAGCGCTCCGTTTGCCCAAACAACAATCGCGGTTGCTGCGAAAACCGCTGTAAAGAGTGCGCTCTTCGCGCCGATAATCGTCCAGAAGACTCCGGCAAAGCCGATCGAAGAAAACCAGGTCCAGTCGACGAGGAATTCGACCGTGAACCCCAGCGCGATCACACACACGACAATGAGCCCAAATGCCAAAGCAATTACCTGGGATCGCGTCATCAATTTATCCTCCAGGCCGGGGGACCATATATCTTGCGTCCTTGAGATCGCGTAATTTTCGTCTCAAGAGGGAGGAAGCGTTCATGTTCGGGATCGTATCGCAGTTCCTTCCGCAGCTTCCATTGTTTCTCGCGGTCGCCGTGACGACGCACCTGGTCATCTCATTTTCGCAGACGTTGATGCATTGGAAGCTGGGTCACCACCGCATGGGCGGCAAGTTTTTCCGCAATCACATCAACTTCCATCACACTTACTATTCCAAAGACCATCTCGTCTCAGGCGCATACCTTGGCGACGAGGGCAACAATACGCCCTTTTTCCTCATTCCTGTATTTCTCATCGGAGCGTGTACATACCTTGTATTGCCGCTCGATCTCTTCGTGGTTCAGGGAATCGCATGTGCGGCGTCGTTCTACGCGCACGTCTTTTTCGATAAAGAATATCACGTGGAAGGTTCGCGGCTTCAGCGGTTTGCCTGGTTCAGGCGCAAACAGGAACTACACTTCGTTCATCATCGGCACGCGGACAGCAATTTTGCGGTGATCCACTTCTTCTGGGACAGGATCCTGGGTACCTATAGAGGACCGGTCGCAAAACGAATCCCGCATCCAGGGGAAATCACGCGACACTCGCCGCGCCAGTCAATCTGACTTGTCGCCCGGCCTGGTTTCAGCATGGTGTGACGGCAGGTGGAGCCGCAAGCAGCGAATCGCAAAAAACGCGCCGCGCGGCCGCGGGCGCGCGAGGGGTGCGGCCGGCGGTAAAGGCCAATCGTTGCGAATTTCGAAACCGCGACCCTGGGCGGTCTATTCCCTGACGATGATCAGATCAGAGCGTCCGAGCGCTTTGGCTTCCGCAAGACTCTTCTTCGCGTCCGTCATCCCGGCAAATGGACCGATTCGCAGACGGAACACTTCCCGCCCATTCACCATCGCCTGCATGATTTTCACGTTCAGCGGTTCAAGACCGACTGCAGCCTGCCGTGCGCGCGCATCGGAAAGATAGGATCCCGCCTGAACGTAAAAGCCCGGAGCCGGCGCGCTGGAGCCGGCGACAGAGGTGCTGTGATCGATCGCGGACGCGGGAGGCCTGGCGGTTTTGGCCAAATGCGCGTCTGCGACAACGAGCTCGCGAGGATTCGCCGGCAGGCGCTGCATGACCACAGTCGGGTCGGCCTTCAGCCTGTCGAGCGCGCTGCGAAATGGCGCGGCCGGCCCGACATTTGGTTTGGATTGTTTCGCCTGTGCGACCGGAAGATCAACCGGAACAACCGGCGGAGCAGGAGTCACCGGCACAAATTCCTGTTTTTGAGGCAGGGCCGGAGCCGGTGTGACCGCGCTCTCCTGCCCTGCAGCCGGCATCGGAGATGGCGCAACTGCGGTCTCCTGTCCTGGAACCGGCGCGTGAGGTGTCGCAACTGCGTCGTCGTGTGGGCCTTCATCGTTGTCCGCGGCGGCAATCTCATTCATTTGCGGTCCCGCGGCCGCTGCGGGTGCAGCCGGTTTCAACTTCTGCAAAAGCGCGACGCTATTGCTGATTCGGGCATAATCGGGGGAATCGCGCGATACCCGGTTCAACAAATCCTCGGCGCCGGCATAATCCCCGGACTGCATATGCGAGAGCGCGTCATTGTTGATGACCGCCACTTCGCCGGGTTTCAGCTCCAGTGCATGCGCATAGGATAACTGCGCCGACTGATATTTGCCCTCCTGGTCATAGGCGACGCCCTGCGCCGAATAGAGTGTCCAATCCCCGGCCTGCAGCTGAATCGCGCGGTCGAGAAATGCAATGGCGTCGTCGCTGCGGCCATATGCCGCCAGTGCCTTGCCGTATTCGCCCAGCACCTGTGCGTCATCCGGCGCAACCAGGACCAATTGGCTCAACACCTTGATTGCCATCGGCAGGTCGCCGGATTTCCGTGCCTGTTGCGCCTGAGCCAAAAACACGCTGACATCGGCACCGGGTATAAGCGGCGAATTGGCCGCGGTGTCAGCGGTTTTTGCCGCCGGTCGTGCCGCTGCGGTTTGTACTGCGTTGTCGTGGTTAACGGTTGCGCAGCCGGCGCTGGTCAGCGCCAGAGGTAGCACACCAAACAGCAGTATTCGCTTCACCATCCACCCCACATGGCCGGAATGGCGCCACGTGCCAAAGCGGCCGATTGACATTTCTCGTCCGGTCACCATGCGGCAATTCGATCAAGGTGCGATTAACCCTAATAGTAAAATTCGCAGCATTGTTGCCGTTGGCGCAGGTTTCGTTATTTTCGCCGTGAAGACACGGGATTCCATGGCATGACAGTCGTTCCACGCGGTGTGCAATCGGCCGAGCCGGCAGGCCGGCCCGCTACGGATTTCCAGACCCATCTGGCGGATTTGGAGGCTCGCGGGCTGGTCGTGCGCGTGGACAGGCCGATCAACAAGGATACCGAGCTGCATCCGCTGGCGCGCTGGCAGTTTCAGGGCGCGCTACCGGAAGACAAGCGGCGCGCATTCGTGTTCACCAATGTGTTCGGCAGCGACGGCAGGAAATTTCAGATGCCTGTGGTGGCAGGGGCGCTGGCCGCGTCGCCGGAAATCTACGCACTCGGACTCGGCGTGCCGGTGGGCGGGATTGGATCAGCATGGCTGAACGCGATCCACAACCCGATTGCGCCCGTCACCGTCGGCACGGCTCCGTGCCAGGACGTCGTGATCAATGGTGATGCCCTGCGCGCGCCCGGCGGCGGGCTTGCGGCTCTGCCGGTGCCGATCTCGACACCCGGTTTTGATGCTGCACCTTATTTGACGGCAACTCTGTGCATCACGGCCGATCCCGAATCGGGCGTGCGCAACATGGGCACCTATCGCGGCCAGCTGAAGGCCACGGACCGGCTGGGCGTGCGCATGGCGTCGCGCTTGACCGGCGCGGGCGGCTATTACCACTGGCAGAAATACCAGAAGCGCGGCGAGCCGATGCCGGTGGCCATCGTTGTCGGATGCGCGCCGGCAATTTTCTTCACCGGCCCGCAAAAACTGGCCGTCGATTTTGATGAAATGGGCGTGGCGGGCGCATTGCTCGGGCAACCCGTTCGCACCGTGCGCTGTATAACAAATCATCTCGAAGTACCTGCGGATTCCGAAATCGTCATCGAAGGTCTGATCGACTCCGAACTGCTTGAGCCCGAGGGGCCGTTCGGTGAATCGCACGGCCATGTCGCGCTGGAAGATTACAACATGTCGATGCAGGTCACCGCCATTACCATGAAGCGGAAACCCGTGTTCGTCTCGATCATCAGCCAGGTCACGCCGTCGGAATCCAGCGTCACGAAAAAAGTCGCCTATGAGCCGCTGTTTCTGTCGCATTTGCGCGACCATCTCGGCGTCAGGGGCGTCACGCGGGTGGTCATGCATGAGCCGTTGACCAATGTACGGCCGGTGATTTTCCTGAATTTCGCGCATGGCACGCCGCGCAGCGAAGTGTGGCGCGGACTGCAGGGCGCGGCCACGTTGCAAGCCCAATGCGGCAAGATCGTCATCGCACTTGGGGAAGACATCGATGCGTCCAATGCAGATGCCGTGTTCTGGTCACTCGCCTATCGCACCAATCTTGGCGAGGACCTGCATGTGACACCGTACAAGTCCGGCGGACACGGGCCCAAATCGGGCGCAAGATCCAGCGATTCAACCCTGCTCATCGATGCCACTCCAAAACACAAAATGCCGCCCTTTGCCCTTCCGGCAAAGGAATTCATGGAACGGGCGAAGACGATCTGGTCCGAACTCGGATTGCCGGAGCTCAATCCGCAGCCGCCCTGGTACGGCTATTCGCTCGGCGATTGGGAGCAGAAATGGGCGCAATGGGCACAGCTTGCAGTCGAGGGAAAATGGGAAGAGACCGGCCGTGATACTTTCGCCCGCCGCCGCGCCGGCGTGATACCGGAAACACCGGTGCGTTCGATCGAAAACGCGAACAAGGACTAACGATCGCGCCATGGCCAAAGCCTCACCCCCGCCGCGCCTGATCGTGGGAATTTCCGGCGCCTCCGGAGTGATCTACGGCATCCGAGCGCTCGAATTGCTGCGCCGGACCGGCATCGAAACCCATCTTGTGGTCAGCCCCGCCGCTGAACTGACCATGACCTATGAAACCGACGTCAAACCCAAATCGGTGCGCGAGCTGGCGTCCGTGTTTCATCCCTTCGCAGATATCGGAGCGGCGATTTCGTCGGGATCATTCCAGACCATGGGTATGCTGGTCCTGCCCTGTTCGGTGCACACGATGAGCGAAATCGCCCATGGCGTAACCGACAACCTGCTGTCACGGGCCGCCGATGTCGTATTGAAGGAGCGGCGCCGGCTGGTGCTCGGTCTGCGCGAAACACCACTGCATACCGGGCACCTGCGCAGCATGACGCAACTCTCCGAAACGGGCGCCATCATGGCTCCGATTGTGCCGGCCTTCTACACCCGTCCGAAGACGCTGGATGAGATGATCGACCATTCGATCGGGCGGTTGCTGGATCTTTTTGGGATCGATCTTGGTACGGTGCATCGCTGGAAAGAACCGGCCAGCGAAAGCCCCAGCGGGGTTTCGGCAAAACGCACCCGCGAATAGCAAAAAGGCCGCGCCGGGATGCCCCGCGCGGCCCTTGCTCAACAATTTGATTACTGCCGGTCGTGGCCCTCGTGACGGCCGCGGTCATGGTCGCGGTCATGGTCGCGGTCGAAATCACCGCGTCCGCGTGCGCCGTGCCAGCCGCCATTCACCCAGAATTCGCGCCGCCCGCGAATAACCCGGTACGGCGCATTGTTGTACCAGTAGCCGTTCCAGAACACCGGCTCGCCGTAAACCTCAAAACCGCAATTGGCATAGTAGTACGCGCCATAGCAGTATGCAGGGACCACAGGAGCCGGGGGCGGCGGCGCAGCCACTACCGGCGGCCCGAACAGTCCGAGGTTCACCGTCACGCCGACGCGGGCGCTGGCGGGCGTGACGGCTGCAGCGGCCGCTCCGGCGACCATCACAGAACCCACAAGGGCTTTGGTCAAAATCCTCATCTGAAGTCTCCTTTCCCGAAGAGCTGGGAAGCTGTGTACCGCGCGCAGGCTTAACCGAGTCTTAGGTGCACATTCACCTGATGTTCATCTGTGACCGGAGGAGCCATCCTGCGGCAAATCCATGTTGCGCCGGTAAACGCGGCAATCGGGCGGGCGTTCCAGCTTCGGCTCCGCCCACCCCGCTTAGCCGGACCGGTGCGGTACCGGAAGCCGCAGCCAGAATGACTTGCAATCTACTAACCAAAGATTAACGCCGGGAACAAAGAGGCTCTAAGGGAATCCCTGCTCGCGGCGCTGCAGAAAGTCCGACGGAACCAGGCCGCATAGATCCGGCTTCAGGGGCCGCCTGCGGGCGATAGGCGAGCGTATGCCCGGTCAAATGGGATGCCGGCCTTGATCTCTGAGATCAACTGCGGAACAGCGCCCATGCTACGCTGGCGTTCGAG
>JAGWSK010000337.1 GCA_028869355.1 Alphaproteobacteria bacterium
GGAATCGCCGCGACATTTTCGAGTCAGACGCTGGCGCGCAGCAAGGAATTCGGCATGCTGCGCCATGTCGGCGTACTGCGGCGCCAGATCGTCGCGATGCTGGCAGCCGAGGGCGCGCTGCTCGGTATTATCGGCACGGTCGCCGGAATCGGGCTCGGGCTTGCGATCAGCCAGGTCCTGATCAACGTGATCAATCCGCAGTCGTTTCACTGGACCATGGATGTCCGCCTGCCGGTTACACTGTTCGTCGTCGTGACCATCGCCTTGATTGCCGCCTCGGCGGGAACGGCGCTGATCGCCGGGCGCAAGGCTGCTTCCCGGGACAGTGTCATGGCCGTGCGGGAGGACTGGTGATGCGCTGGTTTGGCTTCCTCGCCGGACTGCTGATCGCAGCTTTGTCAGGCGTTGCAGCCGCTTCAGACCCTGTGCCATTTCCCGAGGTCCACCCCGGCGTACCATTCAGCTTCCCGGCCGACCATGGCGCCCACCCGGCATTCCGCAATGAGTGGTGGTACATCACCGGATGGCTGAAACGCGCCGATGGATCGCCGATGGGATTCCAGGTGACGTTCTTCCGCTTCCGCCCGGGTATTGCCGAAGACAATCCGAGCGCCTTTGCCGCCAAACAAATCCTGTTCGCGCATGCCGCGCTGTCCGATCCAAAACTCGGACACCTGCTGCATCAGGAACGGATTTACCGCGCCGGTTTCGGTCTCGCGCAAGCCGCAACCGGCGACACCGATATCGTGATCGGCGACTGGAGGTTGAAGCGTTCCGCTGACGGACGATTTCACACGCTCGTGGGCGGTAAGGATTTCACGCTCGACCTGACCTTCGCGCCGACGGAAGCGGTGCTGCCGCAGGGCGAGAATGGCTACAGTCGCAAAGGGCCCAAGCCGGGCGATGCAAGCCATTATTACAGCCTGCCGCATCTTTCGGTGACCGGACATGTCATTCGGGATGGCCGCAGCGAAACGGTCAGCGGATCCGCCTGGCTCGACCGCGAATGGTCATCGAACTATCTTGATCCAGGCGCTGTAGGTTGGGACTGGACCGGACTGAATCTCGACGGTGGTGGCGCACTGATGGCATTCCGAATCCGCGACCGCGCCGGCGGCACGCTCTGGGCGGGCGGAACACTGCGCGAAGCGAATGGCGCAATCCACGTCTTCGCCCCAGGCGATGTGCAGTTTACTCCGTTGCGCAAGTGGCGCTCGCCACAGAGCGGCACGATCTATCCCGTGGAGATGAGTCTCGGCTTGCGTCTGCCGGATGGCGAACGGCAATGGCAACTAACGCCGTTGTTCGACAACCAGGAATATGATGCGCGTCTAACCGGAGGCCCGGTCTATTGGGAAGGCGCGGTGCGCTCGAACGGCGCGACCGGTTATCTCGAACTCACCGGCTATTTTCAGCCGCTCAGGATGTGATCACGATCCCGGGAATCCCGCCATGCTTGTGGCGCCGGGAGATGCGTGTGATACGGTGCGATTCTGGAGGTGAGGCATGGCACAGGCGCTCGACCCTGCCGATGACGCAATTTTCGCGCGCTGCGCGCGGCGGCTGCTGCCGTTCATCATGCTGCTTTATGTCGTGAATTACGTCGACCGGGTGAATGTCGGCTTCGCGGCGCTGACGATGAACAAGGATCTCAGCCTGTCGCCTGCTGCATTCGGGTTCGGAGCGGGCATCTTCTTTGTCGGCTATCTGCTGTTTCAGGTCCCGGCCAATCTGATCCTCGAGAAGCTCGGCGCCCGCCGCTGGGTATTCCTGATGCTGGCCATCTGGGGCGTGATTTCGGCCGGCAACGCGCTCATGACGGGCCCGCGCAGCTATTACGCCGTGCGGTTTGCGCTCGGCATCGCCGAGGCCGGATTCTTTCCCGGCATGTTGCTCTATATGACCTATTGGTTTCCCGATTCATGGCGCGGACGGTTTGTCGGCATCTTCATGGCCGCCATTCCACTGGCCAATATTATTGGCGGACCACTTTCAACGTCCATTCTATCGATGAACGGGATTGCCGGTCTGCATGGCTGGCAGTGGATGTTCATCCTCGAAGGCATTCCGGTCACGCTGCTCGCATTCGCATCGTTGAAACTGCTTCCGGACCGGCCGGCCAACGCGTCCTGGCTGACGGGGGAAGAAAAAGCCCGTGTCGAACGAATCCTGGCGGCAGATTCGCATGCCGAACAAAAGGATTTCTGGCCCGGTCTGTTCGACCTGCGCGTCATTGCGCTGGGACTGGTGCTGCTCGGCAATCAATGCACGCTTTACGGCGTGCAACTGTGGCTGCCGCAGATCGTGCACGGCATGGGCTATTCCAATTTCGCCACCGGTTTTGTCGTGGCGCTGTGCTTCATCGCCGGCATGATTTCCATGATCGTTTGGGCCCGCCGCAGCGATGCCCGCAACGAACGCATCTGGCATGTCATTGTCCCGCTGGGGCTCGCAGCCCTGGGCCTGATGCTGGCCGCGGCGGCACAGTCGCCGCTGCTGATGCTGCTGGCGTTGGCGCTCTCGCTGGCCGGGACGCTCGCCTATAACGGCCCGTTCTTCAGCCTGCCCGCGACATTTCTCGCCGGCACCGCCGCAGCGGGCGGAATCGGCTTCATCAATACCATCGGCAGCCTTGGGCGCTTCGTTGGACCGTGGATGGTGGGCGTGCTGAAACAAGAGAGCGGCGGCTACTCGTCGGCCATGGCCGCGCTCGCCATGCTCATGCTCGGCGCAACCCTGCTCGTGTTCGTTATGGGGCGGCTGATGGCCGTCAGGAAGCTGCGCTACTCTTAGTCCGGGCGCGCAGCATTTCCAAAAGCGGCCGGTGCAGCGCTTCGTTGCCGGCAAGGATATGGCCGAGATCCATCATGGAATCGCGGCCTTCCATATCCGTCACCACGCCGCCGGCTTCGCGCACCAGAAGAATCCCGGCGGCAACATCCCAGGCTTTCAGGTTGCGCTCCCAAAAAGCGTCAAACCGTCCTGCAGCGGTCCAGGCGAGGTCCAGCGATGCCGAGCCGAAACGGCGCATGCCCGCGGTTGAGGAGATGATTGCATCGAGTTCGGCGAGAAATTCCTTGCGCCCTTCCTTGCCCATAAACGGCGCGCCGGATGCAACCAGAATATCCGAAAGCTGCTTGCGTGCCGCGACTCGCAGACGCCGGTCATTGAGATAGGCGCCGTGCCCCTTTTCCGCGACGAATGTCTCGTCCATCACCGGATTGTAAACCAGCGCCGATACCAGGCTGCCTTCACGTTCCAGCGCAATTGAGATCGCAAATTGCGGAATCCCGTGCAGAAAATTGCTGGTTCCGTCGATCGGATCGATGATGAAGCGGTGGGTCTTGTCGCGGCCTTCAATCACCCCGGCTTCTTCCAGCAAGAAACCATAGCCGGGCCGCGCCCGCGTCAGTTCTTCCACCAGGATACGTTCGGTGCGGGAGTCCGCGGTAGAGACAAAATCCGCCGGTCCCTTTCTCGAAATTTGCAGATTCTCGAGTTCGCCGAAATCGCGGATCAGTGCGCGCCCGGCCTTCTTCGCGGCGGCGATCATCACATTCAGCGAGGGTGACAAATACGGCATGGTGCCTATGTAATGGTCCACAACCAAACGCGGTGCGCTGCACTGCGTTATTGCCAGACCTGGGAACTTTATTCCGCCCGCTTCACGTAAGTTCCATCGTCGGTCGAAACCACGACTCTGGTTCCTTTTTCGATAAATGGCGGGACCTGAACGCGAATGCCATTCTCCAGCGTCGCCGACTTATACGATGACGCCGCCGTCTGTCCCCTGGTGACCGGATCGGCTTCAACGATTTCCAGCACGACCTGCTGCGGCAGCGAAAGGCCGATCGGCTTTCCTTCATGCAATTGTACGATCACCTTCATGCCTTCCTGTAGAAAACGTACGCGATCGCCGACAAAATCCTCGGGAATCTCGATCTGGTCATAGCTTTGCATGTCCATGAATGTGAGCATGTCGCCACTGGCGTAGAGATATTGGAAGTCGCGCCGTTCAAGTTGAACCTCCTCCACCATCTCGGCGGAGCGGAA
>JAGWSK010000338.1 GCA_028869355.1 Alphaproteobacteria bacterium
AATCGCACGCGTATTCCGGCTGCCGGTTCTCTTGCGCTCGGACGCGGCGGCTTTTGCCGTTTTCGTCTTAGGGTTCTGTCTCGCGGTGTGGGGTGAAAGAACTTTCGTGCGTGCCGGGACGGAATTGATGCCGGCATCCGCAACCAACAGCAAACTCGTCACCAATGGTCCGTTCCGTTACACACGCAATCCGATGTATTCGGGCCTGCTGCTGGTCACATTAGCCGTTGCATTCTACTTCGGCACATGGCCGTTTTACGCCGCCGTGGTCCTGCTGTTTGTTGTGATTCAGACGGTGTTCATTCCGTTTGAGGAAGCAAAAATGGAGCGCCAGTACGGTGCCGCATTCCGCGAATACAGGTCGCGCATTCGCCGCTGGGGAATTGTCTAGCGCCGGGTAAAGCGGGCGCGCGGAGGCGCGCAGACGCGGAGCCCCGAATGCGGCGGCAGGCGCGCTGTCCGGATACGGCTCAGATGGCGCCCAAAATCTCCGCGGCTCCGCGTGAACAGCTTACGGGTCGTCCGGCGCGCGGCGGCGCATATCCGTGTATGGCTTGCCGTCGCGGTGCGTGTACATGGCTGGTTTGTCACCGGCCGGATGCACCAGATCGATGCCGGGATAAAATGCAGCGTCATCTTCGGCCCGCGTGCCGATTTCCAGAACCACCGCGTCGGCGTTCGAACGGTTCTGCAAGTGGTGACCGTTTTCGTCGCCGGCCTTGAATCCCGCCGCCTCGCCGGCACGCAGAACCTCTTCGCCTTCGTTCGTCACCAGCACGACTTCGCCCGAAAGCACATAGACGAATTCGTCTTCGCCGGAGTGCCAATGGCGCTGGCTGGACCACGTGCCCGGCGGCATACGAAGCCGGTTGACGCCGAATTGCGTCAATCCGGCGGCGTCACCGAGCCGTTTGCGTTCTCGCGCGCGGCAGGGCTGGTCATAAGGCGGCGGATAATGGGTGCCGGTCACCAGCGGAAGCATTTCAATGTCGATTTTCTTCGGCATGGTCAGGGCTTCAGCGTTGCGACATAGGCGGCAATGGCGATCATGTCGTCCGGCGTCAACTTTTCCACCACCATCTGCATCGGTACGGACGAGCCGGCGCGGGTCTTGTTCTTGATGTTGGTGAGCTGACGGAAAATGTAAGTCGGCGAGCGTCCGGCGATCCATGGCACCTCGTCGCCATCGCCTTTCAGATCGTCGCCATGACATTCCTTGCAGGCAATAGTCTTGTCGGATGTTTCCGATGTCGCCAGTTCCTTGCCCTTCGCCAGCGTGCCAGGTGAGACATAGGCCGTATACGTCCCGCCGGCTTGATTATCCGGCATTTCGACAATGCGATCGCCGGCCGTGGCCGATTCCACGACCTTCCCAAAAGACACCGCAGGCACCCTACTGAAATAAGTCGCTGCGGCATCCACTTCGTCCGGAGTGAGTGCCTTGGCGATCTGAATCATGGTTTTTTGCGCGTTATCGCCCGATCCGTTGCGGTCGCCGCTTTTGAAATTCGTGATCTGCTGTTCGAAGTAGCCCACGGTTTCGCTGGCGAGCGCGGCGTTTTCCAGCCGCCCCGCGCCGTTCGGCAGATGACAAGCTGCACAGGCGATCACTTCAGGAGGCCGGCCCTTGTCCACGATTGCCGGTATCGGCGCCTGTGCGGCCATCGCCCCGCCGGAGGTTGCAATGGCGAGCGAAACAATCACTATACGGAGTTTATTATGCACGATCTCCTCCGCGAGAAATCTTTTGCGCCCGCAGACGCGGGCGCACTGGGTGGGCGGCTCAAGGCCGCCCATGACCCTGGGGGGAAATGCCGCGCCGCCTTTGTCCCGTTCATGTCATGGCAGGGCTTGACCCTGCCATCCAGCGGGCGCGCGTCTGCGCCCCAAAAGGATTTACTACGCGCCTCCTACAGCCCGCCGGAGATGTTCTTGAACCGTTGCACCCGCTGGCCCTGCACCTCGGCGCTATAGACATTGCCTTCCTTGTCGATGGCGATGTTGTGCAGATTCTCGAACTCGCCCGGACCGCGCCCCACACGCCCGAAACTGCCCACCACCTGTCCGTCGCTCGCGCGCAGGATGTGAATCTGGCCGTTCGGATCGTCGGATGTGAACCACCAGGTCTGCGCTTTGTCCGGCCAGAACACGGTCGACCCGGTCACGCCCGGCGCGGTGCTATCACGCAGCACCGGGAATTCGCGCAGGAATTTTCCGTCCTTCGTGAAGATCTGGATGCGGTTATTGGCCCGGTCGCTGACCACCACGCGGCCGTCATTGGTGATGCGGATGCCGTGTACCGGATTGGCGAATTGCTGCGGCAGCACATTCGGATCATAGGTGATCTTCTCGTCCGTCGGCGGCTTGCCATAGGCGCCCCACATGCGCTTGAACGCGCCGGTATCGGCGTCGAATACGATGACGCGGTGATCGAAATATCCATCCGCAACGTAAACCTCGTTGGTCGCCGGGTCGACGACCATGTCGGCTGCCCGGCCGACACGCGTGTTGTCGAGACTGTTGGTCTGCTTGGCGTTCTTGCCGATCTGCAGCAGGAATTTGCCGTCATGGGTGAATTTCAGCACCACGCCGTCATTCTCGCCATTGCCGGCCAGCCAGACATTGTTCTTGTAGTCCACGAACATGCCATGTTCGTTCTGCGGCCAGTCGTAACCCTTGGCGGTTTCGGGGCCGCCCCAGGCCTGCAGCACATTGCCCTGCTGATCGAACTGGATCACCGAAGGCGCGGTGAAGCAGCAGATCGATTTGTCGCCGCGTTGCGCGCGCTTGTCGCGGTCGTTCACCGTGCGCGGACGCTGGCTGATCCAGATGGTGTCGTCCTTCGGATCGACGAAGATGCCGCCGATCTGGCCGAGGATCCAGTTGTGCGGCAGCGGCTTCGGCCAACTCGTGTCGATCTGGAACTGCGGCACTTTCTCGGCTGCGGTCACCGGCTGGACAAACGCGAATGCGAGCATCCCGGCCGCAGCCGCGATGGAATACAGGCGTGCCATCAATTCCCTCCCCACATTGAATCTTGACGCGCAAAAAGACGAAAGCTCATCACGAGCTTCCGTCCTTCCACGGATGAAATGCCTTACGGGTGCGTGAACAGGCCGACGAGACCGGCTGCGCCCTTGGCGTGTCCGGTGCCGGTGCCTTCGCCGATCTTCTGCATCACTTCGGGAAGCGTCAGTCCCGGCGGGAGCGCTTTCGGGTCAAGATCGGTGGCGATGATCTTGAAGGTATAGTGATGCGGCGATCCCGGAGGCGTGCACGGGCCGGAGAAATTGCCGACGCCCTGTGTGCTCTTGCCACCGA
>JAGWSK010000339.1 GCA_028869355.1 Alphaproteobacteria bacterium
GAGATTGTTGAGAACCACCATGTCAAACGGTGTGGTCGTGGTGCCTTCCTCGCGATAACCGCGGACATGGAAATTGTCGTGATTGCGTCGATTGTAGGTCAGCTTGTGAATCATTGATGGATAGCCGTGGAACGCGAAAATAACCGGAGCGCCGCCGAACAATGCGTCGAAGTCGCCGTCCTGCATGCCATGCGGGTGATCGCGTTGCGACTGCAGGCTCATCAGATCGACCACATTGACGACCCGGATGCGGATATCCGGAACATATTCGCGCAACAGCATCACCGCGGCGAGCGTCTCGAGCGCCGGCACGTCGCCACAGCAGGCCATGATGACATCGGGCTTGGCGGGTTCGATACTGGCCCAATCCCAGATGCCGGCGCCGGCGGCGCAATGCGCGACCGCTGCGTCCATGTCCAGCCACTGCCATCCCGGTTGTTTTCCGGCGACGATCAGGTTGATGTAATTGCGGCTGCGCAAACAGTGATCCGCGACCGAGAGCAAGCAATTTGCATCTGGTGGAAGGTAGATGCGGACCGTGTCGGCCCTCTTGTTGGCGACATGATCTATGAATCCCGGATCCTGATGCGAGAAACCGTTATGGTCCTGGCGCCAGACATGGGAGGTCAGAAGATAGTTCAGCGAAGCAATCGGCTTGCGCCACGGAATGGCTTTGCTTTCCTTGATCCATTTGGCGTGCTGGTTGAACATTGAATCGACAATGTGGATGAACGCTTCGTAGCAATTGAACAATCCATGCCGGCCGGTGAGCAGGTATCCTTCGAGCCAGCCCTGGCAGCAATGTTCGCTCAAGACCTCCATCACGCGGCCATCCGGCCCGAGTTTTTCATCCACCGGTTCGATGGCGGCCATCCAGGTGCGATTGGTCACGTCGAACACAGCCTGGAGCCGGTTGGAAGCGGTTTCGTCCGGTCCGAAGAGGCGGAAATTACGGGCGGAATTGAGAGCGATGACATCGCGCAGGAACTTGCCCAATACGACGGTTGATTCCGCCTGGATCGCGCCGGGCGCGGCAAATTGCAGCGCGTATTCGCGAAAATGGGGCAATGCCAGGGGGACGAGAAGTTCACCGCCATTGGCGTTGGGATTTGAGCCCATGCGGCGGTGGCCGGTCGGTGCAATCGCGGCATATTCTTCGAGGAATTTGCCGTTCTCGTCGAACAGTTTCCCGGGTTCGTAGCTGCGCATCCATTGTTCGAGCTGGTGCAAATGTTCCGGCTTTTCGATGTTGGGAAGTGGCACCTGGTGCGCACGCCACGTCCCCTCCACTGGTTTGCCATCGACGAATTTTGGACCGGTCCAGCCCTTCGGCGTGCGCAGAATGATCATCGGCCAGCGTGGCCGCTCCGGATTGGTTTTTGCGGGTGATCGCGCCACTTGCTGGATTTGCCGAATCTCCGCCAGCACTTTGTCGAGCGCCCCGGCAAACAGTTGATGCACCACCGGCGGATCGCTGCCTTCAACGAAATGCGGCTCATAGCCGTAGCCGTAGAACAGGTCGCGCAGTTCATCGTGGCTGATGCGCGCCAGCACCGTGGGACTGGCGATCTTGAATCCGTTGAGATGAAGTATGGGCAGCACCGCGCCGTCGCGCACCGGATTGAGGAACTTGTTCGAATGCCAGCTGGTGGCCAGCGCACCGGTCTCCGCTTCGCCGTCGCCGATCACGCAGGCGACGATCAGATCCGGATTGTCGAATGCCGCTCCATAGGCGTGCAGGAGCGAATAACCGAGTTCGCCGCCTTCATTGATCGAGCCCGGGACCGTGGCAGCGACATGGCTGGGAACCCCATAGGGCCAGGAGAATTGCCGGAACAGCCGATGCAATCCATCGCGGTTCCGTTCGATATCCGGGTAACGCTCGGTATATGTCCCTTCAAGGTACACGCTGGCGATCACGCCCGGCCCGCCGTGGCCCGGACCGGTGACAAAAATCATGTTCAGATCGTTGTCTTTGATCAGCCGGTTCAGGTGCACATAGATGAAGTTGAGGCCCGGCGTTGTTCCCCAATGTCCGAGCAGCCGCGGTTTGATATCGCCAAGTTCGAGTGGCCGCTCCAGTAACGGGTTTTCCTTCAGATAGATCTGTCCGACGGAAAGGTAATTGGCCGCCCGCCACCAGGCGTCCATTTTGGCCAGTTGTTCGGGTGACAGTGGTCCGTGCATGGAAACCCCGTTTTGCGAGAGATCAGAGCAGTTTCATCCGGTTGGAACCTGCTCTAGTACCGCGGCAATTAAACGGTTTGATTGCAGAAAACGTCCATCGATGGCGTACATTTCCGAAATAATACTGCGCGCACCAACATGCCGCGGCGCGGCGGCGCAGCACGACGGTCAATCGGAATATGCCCCCGATCTGGCACCCAGGTCCCGTGGAGCAACTTTCGTCAGCTCGCTGTGCCCAAACACATTCGTGTAATCGACGACCGAAATCCATTCCGGAACCATGCGAACGAGAGGCGCCATTGCCGGGTTGGGATGGCCCACGGAATTGAATTCGGGATGGCGCGTCAGAAACATCTTCCAGACATGGTCGAATTCCCGTCTGTCCGACACGAACTCCGCCCGTGCCGCCATCGAGAGGCCCCGAATTTGGTTTGCATGCCTGAATTCACCGGCGATGGCGATGGACAGTCTCGGGTCGTGCTGAATGTTCCGGTACTTCTGACCTACGCGCGCAATGAACGCGAACAGGACAAGTCCGTCATTGACGTAGCTGACCGTGGTCGCCTGGGGCCAGCCGTCCGGACGATTGGTGGCGAGTGTCAGGATTTTGTGCCGATCGAGAAAATCCACGATGAAATCGTGCAGCTCGGTCTTCATAGGTGTGCCTTCTGTCAGAAATGTTCGCCGCCGCGAAACCGGCCGAAGCTTGTTGATGCCGGCCCATTCGTCAGGCCCTGTCGGCGTAACGCATTTCGAGATGGATCTGATGCTGATTGAGGCGGAATGCCAGGTCGCCGTCGCGCCAAACTTCGACCCGATTGATCTGCGGAGAGTCGCGCAATATGTGGGACACCAGGCCGCGTGCTTCCGCGTCGGTCTCCGCTTGCAGGATGTTGAAACGTGGGTGCGGCAGCTTCGCAACGAAGAACCAGCATTTATAGGATGTCATCGCTCGCTCCTTTGTTCCGGCAGGGATGTGAGAAGATCGCGAAATGCGGCCCTGCGCATTGATTTGCATCAAACGTGCAATCGCGGATGCTTTGCGGCGAACTTACAGAGTCGCCGGCCGGCCTGCTGGTCCGCGCGAGTTTCGGGATCAACAAATTCCACGCGGAGTCCATGCCGGAGCCGCAGGTCAGTTCTTGGCCGGAGCGAGCACCGGGGGCGGGGCTTCGGGCGACGGCCGGTCATTCAACATCGCTTTCGCCTGCTCATAATGGGTGTTGGCGGCGGCGTCGTCACCCTCCATGCACTCCATCACGCCGACCTGGAACATGGCGCGTGCGGCGGGCAGATTGGGTGAGCCGGATCTGTTATCAATGAGCGCGCTCACCTCATTACCGGCTTTGCGGCAGTCGACCGCCGGAGCGGCAGGATTGTGGGTGGCGGTCGCGGCAAGTGCAGCGCTGCAAAGCGTCAGGCTGGCCAGAGCCGCAGCTGCGATGCTTATTGCGATGCGCATGTTCTTTCTCCTCAACTTGCGCCTGAAGCTTACGGCCGTGCTGCGGGCAGGATTTGATCTCGGTCAAACACTTTCGCTGCTGTGCGTAGGTATTTGTCCGTAGCCGCGGCGATGCCGATTTCTTCGTGAAGGCTTACCGGATTTGACCTGAATCAATCGGGCGCGGCGGCGGCAATTTAGTCTGCCGGCACAACGCAACAGCACGGCACGGAGAGGTCCAATGAAAACCGAACAGTCACTGCGCAAATTTTCCGGCGAGCCGCTGGCATTCCTGCCCGACCCGCCGTTCCAATTTGTTCCGGCGGCGACGGCAGCGCCGGGCGTTTACGCCGATCTTGTTCCCAGCTTGTACGGAGCATTGATCGTGTCGTGGGTTAGTTTCTTGGCGATATTCGTGGTCACATTCGCGTCCAGCGCGACGACCATGTTCATGCTCGCCCTCGACGGTGTTTACGCGCTGATGTTCTTCGGCGTGCCGCTGGCGATGATCCGCTTGGGCGCCAACGAGCGCTGGCAGGGACCGAGTCTGGCATCTTTCGTGCGCGCCAAAGTGCAGACGCTTTATGGTCCGGTCGGCGGACTGGACGCGCTGATACAGGTGATCCTGGTTCCGGCCTGTCTCACCATCGGCGGCATCGGCATCGCACTCGCGGTGGCGGCGGCACGCGCGACCTATTTCTGACGCAGCGGTTCCCAAATGCATGATGTGATCATCGCCCGGGCATTGCATGTCATTTCCGTGGTGATCTGGATCGGCGGTTTGTCGATGGTGACGACGGTGGCGCTTCCCGCGGCGCGCGGGGGCGTCCTCGGGCCCGATCCGATGCTGGCATTTCAGGCGATCGAAAGGCGCTTTGCCTGGCAGGTACGGGCAGCGGTTCTGCTCGCCGGCATCAGCGGGTTGTATATGAGCTGGCGGCTCGATCTGTGGGAGCGGTTCGGCAGCTCAGGCTTCTGGTGGATGCACGCCATGGTGTGCCTGTGGCTGCTATTCAGCCTGATGCTGTTTGTTGTCGAGCCATTGGTCGTTCGCCGGCAGCGGATGACGCCCGATGCGCCGCGCCCCGCAGCGGCGCTCAACTGGCTGCAGCGCGGGCACTGGTTGTTGCTGGTGCTGAGTATCGTCACTGTTCTGGGCGCGGTCGCGGGAAGTCAGGGCTGGGCGATCTTCTGAACGGTTGAAATCGACGCGGCGGAGGTCTTCAATGATTGGTGTTCCTTGCCAATAGTCTTGCCAACTCCGTAGAGTTTTCAACATGATCACGGAATCCGCAGGCAATCCGGCACCAGCCGAGGATGCGGTCAGCAACGTTCTGAAATGGGTTTTGCTTGCAGTTGCGATTCTGACGTTCGCACTGCTCGGTTGGGCAACCGCAGTGACCTATAAGACGGCGCCGCCCCAGCCGGAGCGTTTCGTCGCTGCCAATGGCACCGTCATCATGACGGGCGATGACATCCTGGCCGGCAAGGGCGGGTTTCAACGGGCCGACCTGATGGATTACGGCAGCTTGTACGGAATGGGTTCCTATTACGGAGAAGATTACACCGCTTCGACACTCGTGCAACTCGGCACTGCAGTGCGCGATGGGATACCGCGGGCCGGTGGCGAAATCAGCTTTGCGGCTCTGTCGACAGGCGAGCAATTTGCAGCGACCGCGGCTATGCAGCGGGCATTGCAGGGCATCGATCTGACGAAGCCGGTCGTGGTGCTGCCCGGTGCCGTTGCGGACGCGGTTACATCGGTGCGCGACGGCGTCGCGCGATCCTTCGCCACTGCCGATCCGGACGCGGGTTGGACGCCGGCCTATAGCCTTAATCCGGCATTGGCGCGGCAGACGGCGGATTTCGTCGTGTATTCGGCGATCACGACTGTAGCGCGCCGTCCGGGCCTGAATTGGTCCTGGACCGAAAACTGGCCCTATGAACCGCTGGTGGCAAACACGCCGACTGCCAACACCTTCCGCTGGACCTGGATCAGTTTCTGCTTCACGTTTTTTTCTTTCGGCCTCGTGCTGTTCATTTACCAATATTGGCTGAACGAACCCGATGTCGGGCCGATGGATCCGCTGCTCAACGTGTTCAGGCCAATGACCCCCAGTCAGCGGCGGATCGGAAAATATTTTCTGATCGTTGCAGCTCTGCTTTTGGTGCAGATCGGCGCCGGCGCGATCATGGCGCATTCCTATTATGACCGGAGAAGTTTTTACGGCTATTCGATCAACGACATTCTGCCATTCAATTTTCTGCGCGATGTGCATGTTCAGTCGCCGATCGTGTGGATTGGCCTGTCCTGGATTGGGGCGGGGCTGTTTTCTCGCGCCCGCAATTGCCGGCGGTCAGGAAGCGAGGGGACAGCGATGGCTGGTTGATTTGCTGTTTTGGGTGACGCTACTGATCGTCGCGGGCGCGCTTATTGGCAATTACCTCGGCATCATGGGTGTGATCGACCGCGGCTGGTTCTGGTTCGGGAACCAGGGACTTTCCTATATCCAGCTCGGCCGGTTTTGGCAGATCGGGTTTTTCGCCGGTCTCGTGTTGTGGAGTGTGCTGGTGATGCGCGCGCTCTGGCCCACGCGTATCGCGTGGTGGCAGGCGGCGGGACAATTCTGGTCGGGGCGCATCCGGCTGGAGCATCTGATTTGGGCGTCCACGATCAATATCGCCCTGCTTTACGTGTTTGGAATGATTCCGCTCACCGGCATCGAGAAATCGTTCACGATCACCGATTTCTGGCGGTGGTGGGTGGTCCACCTGTGGGTGGAGCAATCGTTTGAATTTTTTGCCGCCTCAATGAGCGCCTACCTGTTGATGGCGGTGGGCCTGGTGTCGCGCCGGCTTGCCGAACGCGCGACCTATTTCCAAATCATCCTGATCTTCCTTGGCGGCGTGATCGGTACCGGGCACCACCTGTATTGGGCCGGCGGTCCGAGCATGTGGGTACCCATGGGCAGCATGTTCTCGTTCATCGAAGTGCTGCCGCTGGTGCTCCTGATCATTGAGGCCATCAATAATTACCGGCTGATCCGCGCTCACCAGGAATTTCAGTACCGGCTGGCCTACACGTACATCATTGGCGCCGCGTTCTGGAATTTTGTCGGTGCAGGGGTGTTTGGCGGCGGCACGTTGAACGCGCCGCTGGTGAATTATTACGAGCATGGCACGTTCCTGACGCTGAACCACGCACATACCGCTCTATTCGGCGCATTCGGCGAATTGGCGATCGGACTGGTGTATTTCTGTTTGCGCTATGTCGCCGCGGACCGGCATCCGTTCAGCGACAAAGCCGGGTTGTGGGCATTCTGGCTTTACAACGCCGGCCTTGTCATGTGGATCGCGTTCAACTTTTTTCCGATCGGTTGGCCGCAGCTTGACTCGGTTTTCCAGTACGGCCTTGCCTACGCGCGAAGCAATGCCTTCTACAGCACGACGCTGCTTTGGCAGTGGATGCGATTGCCTGGAGATGTAGTCTTCGCAATTGGCGCGCTGTTGATGGCCTGGGATTTCATTGTCAAATTGCGTCCGCTGTATCCGCAGCCTGTCGACCGTTTGATATTCAGACTCCCGCTTTCGCAGCGCAGCCAAACCGGCTGAGGGCGAAAACACGCAGCATTTGATCCAGGTCAATATCCTGTGGGCACTGCAGGCTACGCTGCACTCATCAAAGGAACTCATATTTCGGAGAAGCTTGATGAGCGATACAACCAGCGACACCAATCATCCCGACGAAAACCCGAACGGCGTTCCGGCCAGACCGGCAAGCAACAGACTACAAATCGCGGTCTTCGTGATTGTGGGCGCAGCGCTTGCTCTGCTCGTCGCCTACCAGCTCTTCGGGTGCGCCGCCTGTTACGGAACACCCAGCATTTGAAGACGGCCATGATCAGTCACTTGTGACGCGCGGCGAAACAACGGCTCGCGTCAGCGGGTCTAACTGACAGCCGAAACCCCGCGACAGGATGGCGCAATTGAAGGATATGAACAGCCGGGCGGAATGCGATCCGGCCGCTTTCGCCCTCGCTGTGCAACTCGCGAGATTTTCGTCAGTATGCCAGCCAGATGAACAGCCGGAGCGTGTTGTTGTCTGAAGCGTCATGTCCGGCTCCGTCAAAGTTCGTGCCGGCACCGTTGAAACGGCCATAGATGGTGTATTGCAACCC
>JAGWSK010000340.1 GCA_028869355.1 Alphaproteobacteria bacterium
AGTCGCTGTCGCAGGCTTCCTATAATTTCATCATCAATGAGGCGCTCGGCGACAGTTATGAGATCCAGGCCGGCCGCATGGCGTCACAGCGCGGCGGATCACAGCAGATCCGCCAGTTCGGTGATCGCATGGTGAGCGACCATACAACCCTGACGCAGCAGCTGGGGATGGTGCTGCAGACCAATGGAACTCCGGTCGTGACGCCGGCGGCGCTCGATCCGCGCCACCTGACCATGATCAATGATCTGACCGTGGCGCAGGGGCCTGACTTCGACCGGCGCTACGCCATTCAACAGGTGAGCGCACACCGGGAAGCGGTCGCGCTGCTGGAGAGTTACGCGCAGAGCGGCGACAACCCGGCTTTGCGGCAATGGGCCATGCAGACTCTGGCGATGGTCCAGGAACATTTGCGGCTGGCGCAGATGCTCCCCGGCGCGGCGGGATAAACGTACCTCTCCCCTTGAGGGGCTGTTGCGTAAATAGCGGATGTGATTCGCTGACGCGCGGTATTGGGGGATTCGCGATGGCGATAAAGCAGATCGGACAACCGACGTTCATTGAGGCATTTCTGCCGAAGGGGCTGGGAAAGAACGAGGCGCTGGATCGCATCAGCGGGTTGGTGAAATGGTATCGGTTCGAGAAGTTGCTGGCGCACTTTCGCAGTGACGAAACGCCGGGACGGCCGGGTTATCCGGTACTGCTTCTGTTTCGCGCGCTGCTGTTGCAGTCGCTGTACGGCCTCTCGGAACGGGAGCTGGAAGACGCGCTCAACGACCGGCTGTCGTTCAAGCGTTTTGTTGGTTTGAACATCGAGGAACCGGCGCCGGACCACACGGTTCTGTGCCGGTTCCGCAATGAATTGATCGCACAAAACCTCCTCGACAGGCTTTTTGCCGAACTCAACCGGCAGCTCGAAAGGGCCGGTGTGGTTCTCAAGCGCGGGACGATGCTGGATGCAACCTTGATTGAAGCGGTATCGCGTCGGCCCAGCGATGAACGTCCCTCGGTTGATCCTGACGCTGCTTTTGCCAAACGGCAGGGCAAGGCTGGTTCGACATTCGGCTACAAGGCGCATGTCGGTGTCGATGAGGGATCGGGATTGATTCGCGTAGTCATCACCACGCCGGCGAACGTGAACGACACAACCCCGGCGGACGATTTGATCTGCGGTGACGAAAGGTCGGTTTGGGCCGATGGCGCCTATGACACGCATGCGCGGATTGCCCGGCTGCAAGCCGAAGGGAAGAAGTCCCGCATTGCGCGCCGGCCCAACAAGCATCGCCAGCTTCCGGCACGGTTGAAACGCTACAATCAACTGATTGCCCGTCGTCGTGCAGCCGTCGAGACCACCTTCGCGACAATGAAGCATCGGATGCATCTCCACTGCATCCGCTACATCGGCCTGGCCAAGGCCGAAGCGCAGATCACGATGACCGCGATGGCTTTCAACCTGCGACGATGGGCAGCAATCACGGCCGGAGTCTGACTGTAGCGAGGAAAATCCATGCTTCAGCGACCCAACAACTCAGAACAGCGGAGCCAAATAGCCGCGATCGCCCGAACATGTGCGTCCGCCGCTATTTGTCCGATTTACGCAACAGCCCCTCAAGGGGAGAGGTGGATTCCTGCATGACCAGGCGAATCATCAAGCGCGCGTTGATTTCGGTATCGGACAAAACCGGGATCGAAGACTTTGCCCGGGCGCTGGCGCATCAAGGCATCGAGCTGATTTCCACCGGCGGCACGGCGGCGGCGCTGCGCAAGGCGGGTCTTGCCGTGCGCGATGTCTCGGAGGTCACCGGTTTTCCGGAAATCATGGATGGGCGGGTCAAGACGCTGCATCCTAAAATCCATGGCGGTTTGCTGGCACAGCGTGACCGGCATGATGCAGCCATGCGCGAACACGCCATCGCCGGGATCGATTTGCTGGTCTGCAATCTCTATCCGTTCGAAGCTGCCGTCGTCAAAAACGCGTCGTTCGAAGAAGCGGTGGAAAATATCGATATCGGCGGGCCGGCAATGATTCGCGGCGCCGCGAAGAATCACGAATGGGTCACAGTTGTCGTCGATCCGGAAGATTATTCGCCGGTAGCGGCTGAAATCGCCGGCGGTGGAGTGGAAAAGGCGACGCGGAGCAGGCTGGCGCAGATCGCATTCGCCCGCACGGCCGCGTATGACTCCGCGGTTTCGGAATGGCTGGCGGGCGAGCTGGCCCGTGACGGAGATGCTGAGCCGCCGCGGCGCCGGAGTTTCGCCGGACGCCTGCGGCAGAAGCTTCGCTACGGTGAAAACCCGCATCAGCAGGCGGCGTTCTACGTCACCGGGGAGTCCCGGTTTGGCGTTGCGACGGCGCGGCAGCTTCAGGGCAAGGAGCTGTCCTACAACAACATCAATGACACCGATGCGGGCTATGAGCTGGCTGCGGAGTTCGGCGGGGTCAAGCCTACTTGCGTCATCGTCAAGCACGCCAATCCCTGCGGTGTGGCGACCGCGGAAACTCTTGCCGATGCCTATCGCAATGCGCTTGCCTGCGATCCGGTCAGCGCCTTTGGTGGCGTGCTCGCGTTCAACCGCAGCATCGACGCGGACACCGCAGAATTGGTCGCAAATTTGTTCATCGAAGTCATTATCGCGCCGGAAGCAGATTCCGAGGCGATCCGCATTCTCTCGGCCAGGAAAAATCTTCGTCTGCTGATCGCGGGAGGATTGCCGGATCCGCATGCCGAAGGCTGGCTCGTACGCTCGGTGGCTGGCGGACTCCTGGTGCAGAATCGCGATACCGGCGCGGCGACCGCGGAATCCGTCCGCGTCGTCACGCGCCGCGCGCCGACCGGGCAGGAACTGGCGGACATGCTGTTCGCATTCACAGTGGTCAAGCATGTGAAATCGAACGCCATTGTGTTTGTCAAAGACGGTTCGACCGCAGGCATCGGCGCGGGACAGATGAGCCGTGTCGACTCGGCACGCATGGCGGCGATCAAGGCGGGTGAAGCCGCGGCGGCAGCGCATTGGCCCGAGCCGCGCACAATCGGCTCTGCGGCAGCTTCAGATGCATTTTTTCCGTTCCCGGACGGTCTCATCGCCATTGCCGAAGCCGGCGCAACTGCGGTGATTCAACCGGGCGGGTCGGTGCGGGATGACGAGGTCATCAAAGAGGCGGACGCGCGGGGTCTCGCGATGGTGTTTACCGGCGTGCGTCACTTCAGGCATTAGCTCGCCGGCCGCTTCCCACGCGCGGAAATTGCCTTTGCCAATTTCTATTTCGCGCGTGGGACCCCTGGCGGCGCTTAGGCTTCTCCAAGCTTCGCGCTAATGCGCTCGCGCGGCGAAAGAAAAACTGTGTGCCGGTTAGTAAATTTCGGTGTGGACGGGGCGATCTCCGTCCCAGATGCTGTAGCCCTTGCCGATGCGGGTTTTCAGCCGCTTTGCCTGGGCACGCGCATCCTCGTCGTCGCGGGCCTCGATTTGAGTTGAATGATATACGCGGTTGGCGTGAGTGATAAAATCAAGCCGGTAATTGCGCATCCGCATTTCGTAGCGCCTCGTTGACCCGAATACATTGATCTGGATCACCTGGACCAAAGAAGGCCTCCAATCGTCGCTCACATGCGCAACGCCTCGCGCGCACAAGCGGGAGGAAGGGGAAGTTGTGGTGGTTACGAGGCGGCGCGGCGGGTCTTCACCTGCTGCGGCTGATAGGCTTTGCGCGCATGCGCTTCGCAGTAAGGTGAACCGGTTTTCGGCTTGCGGCCACAGAAATGGAATTCGTTTTCGGAAGGGTCGCCGATCGGCCACCGGCACATGCGGTCATTGATCGTCAGGACGGTGACGAAATTACCGTCGTCCAGCTTGATCGGATCTTCTTCAATGATTTCCGGCAGCGGAGGCGCGGCGTGGATGGCGGTGCGCCGCTGAGTCCGCGGCCGTTCGGACCGCGCCGGCACCGTCCGCCCCGCAAGGCCGAGACGATGGACTTTGCCGATCACCGCATTGCGGCTGACTCCTCCGAGCGCAAGCGCAATCTGGCTGGCGGTCAAACCTTCGTTCCAGAGACCTTTCAACTGCTCAACGCGTTCTTCCGTCCAGCCCATGGCGATCTCCCCTGTGCCTCAATATATTGCACTCTCGCGGTCTTGAGTCACAATACGTAAGTGCGCCTACTAAATTTTGTCCACAGTTAGAATCGTTGGCATGCATTTAGCAAACCCATTCCCATTAGCGCGGCCCCTTCTTGACGAGCTCGACAACGGTATTCGGCAATCCGAGACGCTTCTTTCTCGCCACCTCCATCCGCTCGGCCATTTCAGGGTTCTCGAGCCGACGGCTTATGTGCTCGTCGACGGCTTCCCGGATCACGTCGAGCGCAGAACAATTGTAATTCGCAGCGCAGAAGTCCTTCAGCCTCGTAGCCAGAGGCTCGCCGAGTTGGAGCTTTTTGTCGTTGTAGGGCTTCGCCATAAAAGTACTTTATAGTACTTTCTAAAAATAAGCGAGTCGAATCGAATCACTGGGGCCCGGCCTGCACCGCGTCCGCCAGATCATCGGTCCAGCGCTATACTGGTAAGCTGCCCAGCAGAACACGAACTTCCAGCTTCTGATTTTGGCATCGCGCGCTTATAAGACGCGCTTTCAATTTTCCGGAAAGGAGAGATTTCCGTGATTCCGCCGGTTCTTCCGACCTATGCCAGGGCGGATGTCGCATTCACCAGAGGCGAGGGACCTTATCTCTTTGACGAGAAAGACCGGCGATATCTCGATTTCGGATCCGGCATCGCGGTTTCGGCCTTGGGCCATTGCCACCCATATCTTGTATCGGCGCTGCAGGACCAGGCGGCGCACCTGTGGCACACCTCAAATCTCTACCGCATTCCCGGACAGCAGAAGCTGGCCGAACGCCTGGTCGCGCAGACCTTCGCCGACACTGTATTCTTCACCAATTCCGGTGCCGAGGCAATGGAGTGCGCGATCAAGATCGCCCGGCGCTACCACCATGCGTCGGGCGCGCCGGAACGCTTTCGTCTGATCACGTTCCAGGGCGCGTTCCATGGCCGTACGCTCGCGACCATCGCTGCCGGAGGCAGCCCCAAATATCTTGAGGGCTTCGGTCCGCCGGTGGAGGGCTTCGATCAGGTGCCGCTTGGAGACATGGATGCGGTCATGCAGGCGGCCGGCAAACAAACAGCAGGCATCCTGGTTGAGCCGGTACAGGGCGAAGTGGGCGTGCGCGTTCCCCCGCCGGGATTCCTCCGGCGATTGAGGGAATTCTGCGACGCGAAGGGCTTGCTGCTGATTTTTGACGAAGTGCAAACTGGAGTCGGACGCCTCGGACGTTTATTCGCCTATGAGGAAACCGGAATTGCACCCGACATCATGCCGATCGGCAAGGGCATCGGCGGTGGTTTTCCGCTGGGCGCCTGCCTCGCCACCGAACGCGCAGCGAAGGGCATGACGACCGGATCGCATGGTTCGACTTATGGCGGCAATCCGCTGGCGATGGCGGCTGGAAACGCCGTGCTGGATATCGTGCTCGAGCCCGGCTTTCTCGACGGTGTGCGCCGGATCGCGGGGCATTTCCAGCAATCCCTGGCCGGGCTTGCGGCGGAGTATCCGGGTATCATCGAGGAAGTGCGCGGCCGTGGATTGCTGCTGGGTTTGAAGCTCCGTATTCCGGCGGCGCAGTTCATCACGCGTTTGCGTGAACGCGGCTTCCTCGCGGTCGGCGCGACCGACAATGTCGTGCGGTTGTTGCCGCCTTTGAACATCGAAGAAAATCACATCCGCGAAGCCATGCAGGCGCTTGCCGCAACCTGCGCAAGCTTTGCCACGGAAGGCGCAGAGGCATGAGTGCACGGATGGCCGTCCGGCAGCGCAAAATTTCCGAAACTGGTCCACGGCATTTCCTGGACCTGTCGGATCTCGATGGAACGACGCTGAGGGGAATCATCGCTGAGGCACGGCGGCGGAAGAATGCGCGCACCGGGTTACCGCGCGGCACGGCGGACCGCGACGCACCCGCGCAAGGCCGCATGCTGGCGATGATCTTTGACCGCCCGTCGACGCGCACGCGAATATCCTTCGACGTCGGAATGCAGCAATTGGGCGGGTATTCGATCATACTGACGGGGGCCGAGATGCAACTTGGCCGCGGCGAGACGATTGGCGACACTGCGCGGGTCCTATCGCGTTACATCGATGCCATCATGATCCGGACTCTTGGGCACGCGACGCTGCAGGGCCTGGCGGAAAATTCTGATGTACCCGTCATCAATGGACTGACCAAATCTTCGCACCCGTGCCAGGTCATGGCGGATGTCATGACATTCGAGGAGAAGAAGGGTCCTATTCGCGGCCGCACGGTGGCCTGGACCGGTGACTGGAACAATGTCTGCACGTCGTGGATTCATGCTGCGGCACGCTTTGGTTTTGCGCTGCGCATCGCCACGCCCGCGGAATTGGCGCCGCCCCCAAACTTACGCAAATGGGCGCGCGATTCGGGGGCGGAAATAGAGTTTACCCATGACCCCGAACGCGCCGTCGCCGGTGCCGATTGCGTCGTCACCGACACCTGGATTTCCATGGGTGACAAGAACGCTTCGCGACGGCGGACGCTACTGAAACCCTATCGTGTCGATGCCAAATTGCTGGCGAAAGCCGATCCAAGCGCCATCTTCATGCACTGCCTGCCAGCACACCGCGGCGAGGAAGTCACGGATGACGTGATCGATGGACCCCAATCGGTTGTCTATGACGAAGCCGAGAATCGCCTGCATGCGCAAAAGGCGATCTTGCTGTGGTGCCTGGAATAGAAGCGAGAAACGAGAGGAATGCGGCCGGCGGTGGCGGCCAAAATCTCGCTTCTCGTTTCTCGTTTCTCGCTCCTCAAAACTTAGCCCTTGTCGCGGACCCAATCTAAACCCAGATTCGTGCCATGGCCGAATCCCATTACACGCCGGCGCCCTCGGCGGACTTTGTGCTTCCGTTCGAGCTGCCGGACGCCGGCTTGCGCGGCCGGTTTCTCCGCCTTGAAACGTCGTCCACACGTGCGCTTGCGGCGCATCCGCTGCCGGAAGCGGGACAGCGTATTCTGGCTGAAGCTCTCGCCCTGTCGGCACTGCTCGGTTCAGCCCTGAAGATGGAAGGGCGGCTGAGCGTCCAGATCAAGGGTGACGGTCCCCTGAACCTGCTGGTCACGGACTATTTTGCGGGAGGTGGCCTGCGCGGCTATGCACGCGTTCGCGAAGACGATTTTGCCGAGGCCGGCCGGCCGGCGGATTTCGCCACACTCGCGGGAGCGGGTGCACTGGCGATCACCATCGAGCCGAAGAAGGGTGCGCAACCTTATCAGGGGCTGGTGCCGTTATCCCCGGGCGGAATCGCGGCATGTGCCGAAAATTATTTTGCGCAAAGCGAACAGCTTGCCACGGTCCTCAAGGTGGCTGCGGCGCCGATCTACCGTTCGGGCTCAGGTCATGGCTGGCGCGCCGGCGCCATGATGGTACAGGCGGTGCCGGGGCTTTTTGCCGAAGACATCCGAAGCACCGACCGTTGGCAGAAGGTCTTGCTATTCATGCAGACGCTGTCGGATATCGAATTGCTCGACACCGAAATTGCCGCCGAGTCCGTTCTCTGGCGCCTCTTTCACGAGGAAGCGGTGCGCTTGCGTTCGAGTTTGCCGCTGCACTTCCAGTGCTCCTGCCGGAAGGAAAGGATTTCTTCGGTTCTGAAATCCTACCCGGCGGCGGAATTGCGTGATCTTCCGGATGCGGATGGCGTCATTCGCACCCGTTGCGAGTTCTGCGGCTCGGTTTACGAATTTCCGCTTTCCTCACTGCAGTAGCACGGATTCGTCATTCCACTCTGCGATCAGGCGCTCGAGAAACGCGGCGCATTGGTCGAGTTGCTGAAGCAAAATGAACTCATCGGCCTTGTGCGCCTGGAGAATGGATCCCGGTCCGCAAATGACGGCGGGGATGCCGGACCGCTGGAACAACCCGGCCTCAGTGCCGTAGGACACGGCATAGGTCCGGTTGCTGCCGGCGACTGCGCAGGCAAGCTTCACGGCGGGTGATTCGGCGTTGTGGGCCAGCCCGGGATACGCAGCGAGAACTTGCGTGTTGAATGCCGCTTCCGGCGCGCCGCCGCGATAACGTGCAACGATCGCGGCATTTGCTTCCTGTTCGACGACGGACAGAATTTCGGCGGGATCGCGATCGGGAAGAGCACGATATTCCCAGGTTACGCGCGCATCGCGGGCGAGCACATTCACCGCCGTTCCGCCGGAGATCACGTTTGCCTGTAAGGTGGTATACGGAGGGTCAAAGAAGTCGTCCCGTATTGAAGCCAATTCCTCCTGATACTTTGTGAGCAGCGCGACGAATTCGCCGGCCATCATCACGGCGCTGGCGCCCAGCGCAGGCGCGCTGGAATGGCCTTCACGGCCGCGTACTGCAGTTTCGATAACCGCTCCCGACTTGTGCCCGCTCACAACGCGCATCTCGGTCGGTTCCCCGATGATGGCGAGCGCTGGCCGGATTTTGGCGTTTTGCAGATCGCTCAGCAGGTGGCGCACGCCGGTGCAGCCGACTTCCTCATCAAAGGAAAACGCAAAATGAACCGGCCGCCGCAAATCGAGCTTCGCAATTTGCGGGGCGAGTGCCAGAAGCACGCCGAGAAATCCCTTCATGTCTGCCGCGCCGCGTCCATACAGACGATCGCCCCTGACTTCGGCGGTGAAGGGATCGCTGGTCCATTCCTGACCATCCACCGGCACGACATCGGTGTGGCCCGACAGAACGAGACCGCCGCCGGTTTGCGGACCGAAAGTCGCGAATAGATTGGCTTTGGTACCTTTCGGATCGTAGGTGAACCGCAGGTTCGCGCCGGCTGCGGACAGCATCTCGCGGGCCGCAGCGATCAGTTGGAGATTGGAATTGCGGCTCACCGTGTCGAAGGCAATCAGCTTTTCGACGATTGCGATGGTATCGGCCGCCGTCACATCAACTGATCCCGTCCGGATTGCGGATCATGACGAGGAATTCGCGCCGTGTGCGGGAATCTTCACGGAATGCTCCCAACATCATGGATGTGACCATGGTCACGTCCGTCTTATGCACGCCGCGCGTCGTCATGCACTGATGCGCGGCCTCAATCACGACCGCAACGCCTTTGGGCTCCAATACATCCTGGATGCAGTGCGCGATCTGGGCGCTCAGTTTTTCCTGCACCTGCAGCCGCCGGGCATAGGCGTCGACCACCCGCGCCAGCTTGGAAATCCCGACGACTTTCCGCACCGGCAAATAGCCGACATGAGCCCGGCCGATGATCGGCGCCAGATGATGTTCGCAATGGGATTCAAACCGGATATCGCGCAACACCACCATTTCATCGTAGCCGTCGACTTCTTCGAAGGTGCGCGACAGATATTTGACCGGATCGTCGGCATAGCCGGAAAACCATTCTTCGTATGCCCGCGCCACACGCGCCGGGGTCTCGCGCAATCCTTCGCGCGATGGGTCGTCACCGGCCCATTGCAGCAGCGTGCGAACCGCGGCTTCCGCGTCTTCGCGAGTGGGTTTGGCCGTCACTGCAACATCTGCTTTTCGTATGGGCTCTCGAGGGCGAACATGGGAATGGCCGCTTCGAACAGTTTCCCGGTTTCGTCCCGCATCTGGTAGGCGCCGGTCATGAAACCGCAGGCGGTCTTCAGGGGCGCTCCGCTCGTATATTGAAAACTGCCGCCTGGTCCGATGACCGGCTGTTCGCCGACGACGCCCTCGCCGCGCACTTCCCGCACGTTGCCGCGGGCATCGGTGATCCGCCAATGGCGGGAAATGAGCTGGACAGCGGCGCTGCCGCGGTTTTCGATGGTCACGCGATAGGCCCAGAGATAGTGGCTTTCGTCCGGCTGCGATTGCTCGTCGAGAAAATCCGGTTCGACGGCGATGCGGATATCGCCGGTGGTTTCTTCGTAGCGGTGGCGGCTCATCCGGCCGGCTCCACGCGGACATCGGTGGTGACCGAATTGGCGATGAAGCAACCCTCATGGGCGTTGTGGTGCAACTCGTCCAAATCGGCTTGCAAAACGGACGTGCCCGGCGCCCAGACGATTTTCGGCCGCAGGATCACACGCGTGACCGCCATCCGCCCGGCGCTGTTCTTTTCGAGGTAGCCCACGGCATCATCCGTATACGAGTCGGGTACGAACTTTTTCTTCGCCGCAAGCGCAAGAAAAGTCAGCATATGGCATGAGGAAAGCGACGCGACGAATGCTTCTTCCGGATTGACCCGGTCTGCCTCGCCACGAAAGTCCGGCGCCGCCGATGCGGGAATGACGTGCTGACGGATCTGCCAGTCATGCGCGCGGTTGTAGCTGTTATAGGTGAAATCCGCGCTGCTGCGCCGCCAGCTGATTTTCGCGTGGTGTTCCATGGCTCCTGTCCTAAATTGACGATAGCGCCTGGTCGAGGTCGTCGCACAGATCGGCGGCATCTTCCAGTCCGACCGCAATGCGCAGCATGCCGTCGACGACACCGGCGGCCACTCGCGCTTCGGGCGTCAATCGTTGATGGGTCGTGGTCGCGGGATGAGTCAGGAGCGATTTGGTGTCTCCGAGATTGTTCGAAACATCGATCAATTTCAGGGCGTTCGCGACGCGGAAAGCCTCGTTTTTGCCGCCGGCGACAACAAAGGTCACCACGCCGCCTCCGCCCGACATCTGCGCTTTTGCCAGATTTTGCTGCGGGTGGGATTCCAGGAAAGGGTAAAAGACGCGGCGCACATTGCGGTGCTCGCCGAGAAAATTCGCGACCGTCTCGGCGTTCCGGCAATGCTCGCGCATCCGCAGTTGCAGCGTCTCCAGGCTTTTGAGGTGCAGCCAGGCATTGAATGGGCTGATCGCCGGGCCGGTATTGCGCAGAAAGATCTGCAGGTGGTTTTTGAGAAAATCCTCGCTGCACAGGATAACCCCGCCAAGCGCGCGTCCCTGACCGTCGATGTATTTCGTTGAAGAATGCACAACCACATCGGCGCCAAACTGAATGGGCCGCTGCAGCACCGGCGAAGCGAATGCATTGTCGACAATGACAAGTGCGCCCGCCGCATGTGCGATTTCGCTGACACCCGCAATGTCGACAATTTCGAGCGTCGGATTGGAAGGGGTTTCGAAGAACAGAATGCGGGTATTGGGCTTGACCGCCGCGCGCCATGCGGCGAGATCGGTGCCGTCAACGATCGTGTTTGAGACGCCAAAGCGCGCCAGAATTTCCTCGACGACGTAGCGAATGGCGCCGAACAAGGCACGCGCGACGATGATGTGATCGCCGGCCTTGAGACAGCACAGGAGTGACGCCGTGACAGCCGCCATTCCCGACGACGTCGCCCGGCCGCAAGCTGCGCCCTCGAGCAGCGCCATCCGCTCCTCGAATATCGAGGTCGTGGGATTGCCATATCGCGTATATGTGTAGCCGGCTGCGCCCTTGAAGCGCGCTTCGGCTTCTTCGGGGCCTTCGTAAGCATAGCCGGAGGTCAGGTAGAGAGCTTCGGCGGTTTCCTGAAACTCGCTGCGCTTTTGTCCGCCTCTGACCGCGAGGGTTTGCGGTCTCCACCGGCTCCAGTTTTTGTGTGTCGCCATTTCAAATCCGTGTGGCCTGAAACCAACGAAAAATCCGCAAAAGCGATAGGGGCCATGTCGGCCCGCCGTCAAGGGAAAGGCGCAGCCAGGGAACTGTGCGATTGTGGCAGCCGTTTTTTAACCGAGGCGCAAGGTAACAAGACAGGAGCGCAACAATGGATAAGGATCGAGTCAAGGGAATGGCCGAACAGGCCAAAGGCAAGGTGAAGGAAGCCACCGGAAAGGCCATGGGCGACAAAAAGCTTGAAACCGAAGGCAAAATGGACCGGGCGGAGGGAAAGGTCCGGAACATGGTTGGCGGGATGAAGGACGAGATCCGGCAATCCGGCCGCCACTGAAGCCCGGCAATACTGTTCGCCTGAACCCGGCCCCAAAATGGGGGCCGGGTTTTTTTATGGGCTCCCGGGTTCGTCTAAAGCTTGCCAACCGGTGGAGCGAGACACACACTTTGGCCAATGCACCTGTTGATTTTTCGCCACGCGAAATCGGGCCATCCGGCTTCGGTGGATGACTTCGATCGGCCACTCTGCGATGAGGGCAATGCCGCCGCGCCGTTGATCGGGTCGTGGATTCGCGACCATGACCTGGAGCCTGCAGCGGTTCTTTGTTCATCCGCGCGCAGAACGAAAGAAACTCTGGCGCTCGTACTTCCGTTTTTTCGCACATCCCCAAAGATCGAGTACGAGCGCGGTCTTTATCTTTCCGGGGTGGCGGCGCTGCTGGGAAAAATCCGGAAGGCTCCGGCGGCTTCGCCGTTGATGATCGTGGGACACAATCCCGGCCTCCACGAAATGGCATTGGCGCTGTTGGCGCGGCAGCAGCGCGGCGAGGCGAAGATTCGCGCCGAAGAATTGTCCCGCAAATTCCCGCCTGCAGGCCTTGTAGTGCTCGAATTCAAGCTGAGGGACTGGGCGGGATTGAAACCTGCAACCGCACAACTCGCATATTTCGTCCGCCCAAAAGCTCTCATGAGGACGCAGGACAGTGATTCGTGACGGGGCGGGAAAGACGGCGCTGGTAACCGGCGCTTCGGCCGGCATAGGTATGGCGTTCGCGCGCATCCTCGCGGGTCGCGGATTCGATCTCGTGATCACGGCGCGTCGCACCGAACGCCTCAAACATCTGGCGAGTGAATTGGAGTCGCAGAGCGGAGTCAGGGTGCACGTGCTGCCGGCCGATCTTGCTCGCCCGGACGCGGCGCGGCAACTGGTCCAGTCACTGGAGCAGCAGCAGATCGCGGTCGACATGCTGATCAACAATGCCGGCTTCGGCATTGCCGGGCGATATCGCGACATATCCTGGGACAGCCACAGCGAATTCATCCAGTTGATGGTAACGGCGCCGTGTGAATTGACCCGCCATCTGCTGCCAGAAATGACGCATCGCGGCTATGGCCGCGTTGTTCATGTCTCCTCGGTGGCCGGCCTGATTCCCGGCGCCGCAAGCAGTACGCTATATGGTGCGTCCAAGGCATTTTTGATCAGCTTCTCTCAGGCGCTGCACAGTGAACAACGCGGGACAGGCGTGCATGTCTCTGCCCTGTGCCCGGGATACACCCACACCGAATTTCATGAAGTCTCGGGCACGCGCCAGCGAATGAATCGCATGCCCAGATTTTTGTGGCTGGATGCGGCCCGGGTGGTTGAAGAAGGTTACAGGGCGGTCATGCGCAATCAGCCGATTTGCGTGCCCGGTCTGCAATATAAGGCCATTGTCAGCCTTTCGCGGCTGCTGCCAATGGGGGTCGCGCACCGGCTCGTATCGAGCCGGTGATGCTCAACGGCCGGTGAAGTCAGGGTTTCTGAGTGCCGATCTCGGATTTGCGAGTGCGCTCGGTTAAGGCAAGTCTCGGCCATCCGAAGGCGACCTCGGGGACTGTCACACCCATCATGGAGGTTGTGCGCTCGGCAATAATCTTGCCGCCCATCGCTTCATAGAAGTATCGCGCCGGGTTTCCGGCATGCGCCCAGATCACGCATCGCGTGTGGCCACGCTCGGCCAGAGCCGCGAACGCCCCGCCGAGAAGCGCGCGTCCGATGCCGCAGCCGGTCATCAGGGGATCGACATAAAGCGTGTAGATTTCGGCATCATAGCCGACACCGGTATCCCGGGCCCGTCCCATGCTGGTCATGCCAAGGACGCGGCCCTTGTCATCTTCGGCCACATACACGGCTTCACGCACGGCAAGCGTGATGGAATTACGCCAGCGCGCGCTCTGTCCCTCGATGGTCATGGCGCGCAATACGCGGGCCGGCAGCACCAGCGGATAGGTATCGCGCCAGGATGTGACATAAATGCGGGCAACGGCCTCGGCGTCGGTCGGGCGCGCTTTGCGGACGGTCGGACATATGCCCATGCGGGCAAGCTTGACCCTACGGGAAGCGCCTATCAAGAGGAATCGGTGGCGCACCTGAGTCGCAGGCGGTGCCGCCGCCGTTGGAACCCGAGCGGAACGGCCACCGCAGCTTGTGCGTTATCCAGCCGTGTTCCTTGAGAAGTTCCTGTGTATCCACATCCCGGGGGGCGAGGGGTTCACTTGCTCCAGCTCGGCAACAGGCCGGCAAACTGATTCGCGATTGCAATCCGCAGCGACAGCATCCCTGACAAACCGGCCCAAGAAGAATGTGGACAACTCGGGCCGCGTTCTCATTTCCGGGCGGGCCGGCACTGGCAAGCGCCTGACAAAAAAATTAAAAATTAACTCCGCGGGATCAGAGTGGAAGCGCACACGAATCGTTAGCGTTAGTGCCATGTAAACGACACTTTCTCGTTTTGTGATTGTATCCGGCCCGGCCGAAGGAGCGGGGATCAATGGGTAACATGCTGGACGTATTCGATCTCTTCAATCGCGACTATTCACGCGAACAGTTGGAGACCATGAGCTTGCGCGACTGGCTATTGGCCGCGCGCGACGACAAAATGCTCTACGCTTCTCCGTCCGAGCGCATGATCTCAGCCGTTGGCGAGCAGGAGCTGATCGACACGGCGCAGGATGCGCGCCTTGGACGGATTTTCTTCAACCGGACGATCAAGCGCTACAAGGCGTTCGAAGGCTTCTATGGAATGGAAGATACGATCGAGCGCATTGTCGGCTATTTCAAGCACGCCGCGCAGGGCCTCGAAGAGAAGCGCCAGATCATCTATCTGCTCGGGCCGGTCGGCGGCGGCAAGTCTTCGCTCGCCGAACGCCTGAAAGAGCTGATGGAGAAGCGGCCAATCTATGTTCTGAAAGCCGGTAACCAGATTAGCCCGGTGTTCGAAAGTCCATTGGGCCTCTTCCGCTCGGCCGATCTCGCCGATCTGCTGGAAGACAAATATGGCATCGAACGCCATCGTCTGAATGGCGTGATGAGTCCCTGGGCGGTCAAGCGCCTTGACGAGTTCGGCGGCGACATCTCGAAATTCGAGGTCGCGCGCCTCTATCCGTCAAAGCTGCGGCAGATCGCAATCGCCAAGACCGAACCCGGCGACGACAACAATCAGGATATTTCGTCGCTGGTCGGCAAGGTGGATATCCGCAAGCTCGAGCATTTCAGCCAGAACGATCCGGACGCCTATGCTTTCTCCGGCGGGCTGTGCCGCGCCAATCAGGGCCTGCTCGAATTCGTCGAGATGTTCAAGGCGCCGATCAAGGTGCTGCACCCGCTGCTCACCGCAACCCAGGAAGGCAATTACATCGGCACCGAAACGCTGGGGCCGATTCCGTTCAACGGGGTCATTCTGGCGCATTCGAACGAGGCCGAGTGGCAGGTTTTCAAGGCGAACAAAAACAACGAAGCGTTCCTCGACCGCATCTGTGTGATCACCGTGCCCTATTGCCTGCGGGTGACGGAGGAAGTGCAGATCTACAAGAAGCTGCTGCGGGAAAGTCAGCTTGATCGCACGCCGTGTGCGCCCGAAACCCTCGAGATGCTTGCCCGCTTTTGCGTGCTGACGCGCATCAAGGAACATGAGAATTCCAATCTGTTTTCGAAGATGCGCGTCTATGACGGCGAGAAGCTGCGCGACACCGACCCGAAGGCGAAAACGCTGCAGGAATACAAAGACACGGCTGGCGTGGATGAGGGGATGAACGGGCTGTCCACACGGTTCGCGTACAAGACGCTGTCGGAAACCTTCAATTACGATCATTCCGAAATCGCCGCCGATCCGGTGCATCTGATGTACATCGTCGAGCAGTCGATCCGGCGTGAGCAGTTCGCGGACGAAACCGAGAAGAAATATCTCGAATTCATCAAGGCTGAGCTGGCTCCGCGTTATGCCGAATTCATCGGCAAGGAAATCCAGAAGGCGTATCTCGAGTCATATGGCGAGTACGGACAGAATCTGTTTGACCGCTACATCGCCTATGCCGATGCCTGGATCGAAGACCAGGACTTCAAGGATGCCGATACCGGACAGCTGCTCGACCGCAATTCGCTCGATGCGGAATTGTCGAAAGTCGAAAAGCCCGCCGGCATCGCCAACCCGAAGGACTTCCGCAACGAGGTGGTGAAATTCGCGCTGCGCTACCGCGCGCAGCACGACGGCAAGAATCCACAATGGACCGCTTATGAGAAGATCCGCAATGTCATCGAAAAGCGGATGTTCACCCAGGTCGAGGATCTGCTGCCGGTGATCTCGTTCGAGTCCAAAAAAGACAGCGACACCGAGACCAAGCACAACGAGTTCGTCAAGCGGATGCTGGCGCGTGGCTACACGCAGCGCCAGGTGCGCCGGCTCGTCGAGTGGTATATGCGGGTGAACAAGGCGGGCTGAGACCCGAACAAGCGATGACCGCCTATTTCATCGATCGACGGTTGAATCCGAAGGGCAAGAGCCTCGCCAACCGGCAGCGGTTCTTGCGCCGCGCACGCGCGCAAATCCGCGAAGCGGTGCAAAAAAGCCTGAAGGATTCCGAAGTCGCGGACGCCGGCAAGGACCGGAAAGTCCGTATCTCCAACCAGGGCACCAAAGAGCCGCGGTTCCGGCTCGATTCGTCGAAGGGCGGTGAGCGCGATTTCGTACTGCCCGGAAACAAGCATTTTGTCGCCGGCGACCAGATCAAAAAACCGCAGCAGGGTCAGGGCGGAGGCGGCGGAAAAGATGCCGCGACCTCCGGCGACATGGAGGACGATTTCGAGTTTACGATGCGGGAAGACGAGATCCTCGACATATTTTTCGAGGATCTGGAATTGCCGAACCTGGTGCGGACGACTCTGAACGATGTTTCGTTGTCGACCTGGAAGCGCGCGGGGATTACGACGGCCGGATCGCCGAGCCAGATCAATCTGATTCGCACGATGCGCAATTCCTTCGGCCGGCGGCTCGCACTGCGGCGGCCATCACTATCCGATGTGAAGGCCCTTGAAGAAGAAATCGCGCTTCTGGAAGCCGCGGAGCCGTCAGCGCGTGACGAGGCCCGCCTCGAATTGCTGAAAGCCGAACTCGAACGTGTCAATACACGCCGCAAATGGGTGGCCTATATTGATCCGCTCGATGTGCGCTTCAACGCGTTCACCGAACAGCCGCAGCCAAGCAGCCAGGCCGTGATGTTCTGCCTGATGGACGTGTCCGGATCGATGGGTGAGCGGGAAAAGGATCTGGCAAAACGCTTTTACGTGCTGCTGCACCTGTTTCTTCGCCGGCGCTACGACAAAGTCGACATTGTCTTCATCCGCCATACCCATGATGCGCAGGAAGTCGATGAGCAGACTTTCTTCTATTCCCGCCAGTCGGGCGGCACGATCGTTTCCACGGCACTCGAGAAGATGCTCGAAATCCAGAAGCAGCGCTACACAACGTCGGACTGGAACATCTATGCGGCGCAGGCTTCGGACGGCTATACGCAATCGGGCGATGCAAAGCGCTGCGTCGAGCTGCTCGAAACCCAGTTGATGCCGATCTGCCAGTATTACGCCTATATCGAAATCCTCGACGAGCGTGAAATGGAAGTGTTCTCAAGTGAGGAAGCGGGCGCGGAGTTGTGGCGCGCCTACCGCACGGTCGCCGAGCAATGGAAGAACTTCGCCACCAAGCGGATTGCCAAACCGTCGGATATTTTCCCGGTTTTCCACGAGTTGTTCAGGAAACAGGAAGCGGGCTGAGGGACGTGGCGGCGCCGCTGTTCACCGAACCGGAATGGAATTTCCAGACCCTCGACCGCGTGCTCAAGGCGGTCGAAGAGGTCGGGTTGAACGACCTCAAGCTCGATCCATACCCCAACCAGATCGAGATTATTTCCACCGAGCAGATGCTGGATGCCTATTCGGCGATGGGCATGCCGCTGATGTATCACCACTGGTCTTTCGGGAAGCTTTTCGCGCGCGAAGAAAGTCTTTATCGCGCCGGCCACATCGGCCTTGCCTACGAAATGGTGATCAATTCCAATCCGTGCATTTCCTATCTGCTGGAAGAAAATTCGATGACGATGCAGACCATCGTCCTCGCTCATGCCGCGTTCGGGCACAATCATTTCTTCAAGAACAATTACCTGTTCCAGCAATGGACGAGCGCCGAAAGCATCCTGGAATATCTGTCATTTGCGAAAGGCTATGTTTCCGCCTGTGAGGAGCGTTACGGACAGACGGAAGTTGAGGCGATCCTCGACTCCGGGCATGCCCTGATGGATCAGGGCGTGTTTCGTTACCGC
>JAGWSK010000341.1 GCA_028869355.1 Alphaproteobacteria bacterium
ACCGCAGCACTTTTTGTACACCACCTGATCGGTCGATGGCGGATCAGCATAGACAGTAGAGGTGGGTTGGTCGTTGCACGATTTGCAAAGCACCCAGGCCGAACGATTGAGGATGTCCCCATCGAACGGGACCGCTGTCTTGATGCCAGGGCAAGCCGTGAAGGCGAGAGTCACATTTCGCAGGTGATGAGCATCAACACGGCCGACGTCACTGTCTCGGCACCCGTTTTCGATTGGCTCAAATCCGTCGATTGATCGCGCGTCACTCTGGACTCCGGTTGCCGTATTCCTCTTTGAGCAGGCCAAGTCGCGCATAGACTTCGCGGTCGGAATAAACGAACAGATAAGCGGATTTGCCCTCAGCCCGATGGGAAATCCAGTTGCCCTGCGGCAGCGTAAACACGTCCTTCGGCCCCCACTCGAAGCTTTCCGTTCCAACCTGCGAAATCCCGCGGCCCTCCACGACGACGCATATTGCGTTGCTGGTCGAGCGCATCGGCAGGGTGACGACGCCGGCATCGATCTGCATCAACTGATGATCCATCAGAGCCATCGCCGGGCCGCCGGTTGACGGATTGGCGTAACGCACACGGCGTGCCCCGTCCTGGCCCACCGGCGCGGCAGACGCAGCCGCGCGGGCCGTCGCGTAGGTATAACAAAACACCGGCGAATGCCGATGATCGTCCGCGCCGGTCATGGGAAGCATTCCGGCTACGGAATATGCATCATCGGGAATGGTGTCGGGCAAATGCGGTGCGGGACCGGGTTCGAAAGTAGCGGTGCCGAGATAGCGGTGCAGCGGGCTGTTGAGCCCATCCAACCAGATCACCGGGCGCGCACCGCGATGGACATGTTCGTGCCAGCACCAGCCCGGTGTCAGAATCAGATCGCCTTCCGACATCGGATATTCCTTGCCGTCGACAACCGTGACCGCGCCTTCACCTTCCAGCACGAAGCGGATCGCATCCATCGAATGGCGGTGCGGGCGCGCCGATTCGCCGGGAAGCAGAATCTGGAGGCCGGCATTGAGCCCGATCGTGGTCGTGGCGCGGCGCGACGTGTTCAGCTCCGGATCGGTGAACATCAGCACGCGCCGTTCGACATCGCGGGGCGAAACAAGTTCGATTGCCCGGTCGATCAGCGGCCGTACGGCACCCCACCGCCAATGCAGCGGCTTGGGCGCCGCAGCGCGTTCCTTGAATGCGACCGCGCTTTCCCACAGAGGCGACAGGCGCGCTTCCCGCCATGCCCGACTCGCGCTTTCGTAACCGCCTGTTTCCTGCTCTGGCATCACCGCTCCCGGCACTTCCGCAGAGTTGACGGTAACAGACTCTGCCGCGCCATGGAGCGATTTTCCCGCGCTACTGCGGTTCGAACTATTGATTCCTGGGGTCGTTTTGGTCCTCATGCGAACTTCGAAACCAAGACACCAAAAGTCATTTGGATAAAATGGAACTTAATAATTCGCCGGCGACCATTCCCGCCCTTCACCAGATGAAGCGTGACGGCCGCAAAATCGTCGGCGTCGTCGCATGGGATTATCAGATCGCGCAGATCGCCGACCGGGCCGGCGTTGACATCATCTCGGTCGGCGACACGGTCGGGATCAATCTCTGGGGCCACGCGACTCCGCTCGAGGTCACGATGGACGAGATGATCGTGGTCTGCAAAGCGGTCCGCCGCGGCACAAAACGCGCATTGGTATCCTGCGATTTCCCATTCGGGCCGCTGCAGGAGGGGGTCGATTCGGCGGTGAAAGCCGCAATACGGCTGGTCAAGGAAGCGGGCGCGGACATCATCAAGCTGGATGGCGCGGCGGATTTTCCCGAAGCGGTGCGCGCCATCTCCCGCGCCGGGATTCCGGTGTTCGCGCAATTTGGCATCACGCCACAGACCGCGCTGGCCTATGGCATGCAATACAGCGCCATGAGCAAGCCGGGCGCAGAACTGGCGGCGGACATGGCGGCGAAAATGGTCGAAGAAGCGAAGCTGCTGGAACAATCGGGGGCAGCGCTGCTCGATTTCACCAATTCCGGCCCGGTCGCCGGTGAAGCGGTCGTGCGCGCGGTTTCCGTTCCCGTGATTGGCGGCTTCGGCGGCGGTCCGTGGCTCGATGGGCGAATGCGGATGGCGCATGCCGCCATCGGCTACGCCGCCGGCGCACTCGAATCGAAAACGGAAAATTACGCGAATGTGGCGAAAATCACCCTTGAGGCGTTATCGGCCTATGCCGGGGACGTGAGGGCGGCGCGGCAGATCAAGGGAGCGGCGCCGGCGAAATTGCCCTAAGTTGGGCGCCAGAAATGGAGACGCGGATGCACAGGCTGACCACACCGATCCTGGCCGCCGGCTGCCTGGTTTGCGCTGCGGCGCTCGCATGGGCACAGGATGCGGCGGCACCGCCCCTGCCCGACCTCACTTCGTTTGATCTGATGCGCAGCGAATCCGGCAAGCCGCCGGTCTACTTAACGGTGGCGCAAGCCGCCGATCTGTTAAGGAACTACGACGTCATCTTTCTCGGCGAATGGCACGATGATGCGGCCAATCACCTGGCCGAAATGGATCTGCTGCGCGCAATCTATGACCGCTCGCCGCAACTGGCGCTGTCCATGGAACAGTTCGAACGCGACGTTCAGCCGGTGGTGGACGACTATATGACAGGCCGCATCGGCGAAGATGCCCTGATCAGCAAGGGTCGCGCCTGGGGCAATTATGCCGAAAGCTATCGCCCGCTCGTCGAGTTCGCCAAAGATCACCGGCTGACGGTCATAGCGGCGAATGTGCCAGCGTCGCTGGTGCGTTGCGTCGGCGAAAAGGGGCCAGACTTCCTGAAATCGCTCGATCCGCAAAAGCGCCTGTGGGCGGCGGCTACCCTGCATCTGGAAGATGGTGCGTACAAAGATAAATTCATGCATTTTCTCGCCGACAGCAGTCACGGCGCCACCGGCGCCGATGCGGCAGCGCGAAATGCGCGGGCCTTTGCATCCCAGGTGCTGCGCGACGACACCATGGCGGAATCGATAGCGCTTTACCTTCAGAAGAACCCCGGCCACAAAGTCATGCACATCACCGGCGATTTCCATGTCGAAGCTGGTCTCGGCACCGTGGAACGGCTCAGGGAGCGCATGCCGAATCTGAAAATCGCGGTCGTCGCGCCGGTGGAAGCCAAGGACCCCAACCGCCCATCCGTGTCGCCGGAAGACACGAAGAATGGCGACTTCCTGTTCCTGCTGCGTGCCGAGCCCAAAGAATATGTCAGCGATGCAGAGCAGAAGGCCGCGGAAGAAGAGCAGCGCGCCAATTTCCGCAACGGCGCCACCTGCAAACTTTAGCGTTCGAAGTTATTTCCGGAACTTGTCCCACTGATTCTCGAACGGCTCGAGCGAAGCCAGCGGCACTGAGCCGATATCCGACCACCCGTTGGGAAATAGAACCTGATCGGCGAGGTCGCGATTGCGGGTGATGAAAAACCGCGCCGGGCGAGCATCGTCGGGTGGGCCCAACAGCACATAAACCGTGATCTGGTCTGACGGCGAATCCAGGCTGCCGCGGGTCGTCGTCCATGGATGCATCCGGACCGTCCGCACCTGAACGCGCATCATCGGAGAACCTGCAGCTCCGGCGAGCAACCGGTAATCCTTCACGCTTTTATCAGCCAGTTGGGCCTCATAACCGCGCCGGAGCAATTCCCCCACGAGCAGATATTCACCCGGATCAGAAGCAACACCGGGTTTCTTTTTCGGTGCTCCCCTGGACAGTGCCACTTTCCCGGATTTTGCCGCTTCGCTCGCCGGCGGAGCAGCAGAGGGGTCGTGCGCGGCGACATGTGTTTCGTTGCTCATTTTCGGAAATCCGATCGTTTCCGGCAGACGCTAGCAGACTTTGTTAAAGAAACTTTTTTCGTTCCAGGACTGGCGGCTGTGCGGGTCCTGTCGCATTCCGTTTATTTCATCACTGGGTCTTCGCCTGCCGCCCTCGTTTTTGGCCTGCCGCCCGAGTATTGTGCGACCGTCCAAAGGAGGGTTGGGCATGACCATGTTGCGCGACACAATCCGCTTTTCCGCTTTCGCAGCCATCATCTTTCCGCTGGTTTTGACTGGTGCTTCGGTGGCGCAAACACCTGCGCCGCCGCCGGTTGTGGCCCCATCGCTGCCGCCCAATGTCGAAGTCGATCTGATGACCGATCAGAATTCGGCCATGTTCGGCGCCCAATGGAGGACGATGGAGGCAAAGATCGTCGAGGTGGCGCCCATCCCCGAACATCTGCCCGGTTACAACAGCGCCTATGACATCGCACCCCATGCCGGCGAAGCAGGATATAATGATTCGAAATGGCCGGTCATCGCCGCAAGAGATCTGTCGGCGCGGCGCGGCGGCGGGCACGTCTCGTTCATCTGGTTCCGCAGCAATCTGACCATTCCCGCCCGGATCGGCGATTTCGATACGACCGGCGCGAAGGTGGTGCTGACGGTGGCTGTCGACGACTATGCCGAGGTCTGGGTCAACGGCCAGATGCCGCGCGCCGTGGGCGTTCCCAGCCCATCGACGATTCAGGGCTTCAACATGCCCAACCGCGTCGTTCTGTCCAATTCCGTCCGGCCGGGAGACAAATTTCAGATCGCGGTATTCGGAGTGAACGGTCCGATCTCGGTCGCGCCGGCAAACACGGTCTGGTTCCGCGAGGCACGCTTGCAGTTTTATAAGTGAAATGCCGATAGCAGTTATCGACGGAATTGCCACACGTTACGAAGTCACCGGGTCCGGTCCGCCGCTCCTGATGTATGCGCCGGCGGGTTTTGACGCGAGTCTCGAGAAATGGAAGACTCAGGGCGTCTATACCCGCATCAAGCTGCTTGAACATCTTCCAAAACATTATACCTGCATCACATTCGACCGGCGGGAATGTGGACAATCCGGCGGGCGCGTGCAGCGCATCACCTGGGCGGATTATATTGCCCAGGGCAAGGGTCTGCTCGAACACCTGAACTTCACCCGCGCTCACATCATGGGCGGCTGCATGGGCTGTTGTCCGGTCTCCGGCTTTGGCGTTCTGCATCCGGAAATGGTCATCAGCATGGTGCTGTATTGGCCGGTGGGCGGCGCGAAATACCGCATCACCTGCCATCAGCGCTTCGCCCAGCATCTTGCTTTCGTGCAGCAGAACGGGCTGGAACAGGTGGCCGCGCTTGCGGCGAGCAGCGGCAAGAGCTTTGGCGAAGACCCGCGCGGAGGTCCGTGGGCATCCGTGCTGCGCCACGACC
>JAGWSK010000342.1 GCA_028869355.1 Alphaproteobacteria bacterium
GCGACGATCGACTGCACCTGGCCCGCCGTTGAAGGCGCCGATGGTCTGGAACGGGCCATGGACCGCATCTGCCGCGAGGCGACGGAAGCCGTACTGGCCGATAACAACATCCTGATCCTTTCGGATCGGGCGGTGTCGGCGGAACGGATTCCGATTCCGGCGCTGCTGTCGACCGCCGCGATTCACTATCACCTGATCCGGCAAGGCTTGCGCATGCAAACCGGGCTGGTGGTGGAAACCGGCGAAGCCCGTGAGGTGCATCATTTCTGCGCGCTGGCGGGTTACGGCGCAGAGGCGTTCAATCCCTATCTCGCCTTCGAGACGCTGGAGCAGATTCGCATCCAGAACCAGCTTCCGGTGAAACCGTATGAGATGCAGAAAAATTACATCAAGGCGGTTGGCAAGGGCATTCTGAAGGTGATGTCCAAGATGGGCATCTCCACATATCAGTCTTACTGCGGTGCGCAGATTTTCGACGCCGTCGGTTTGTCGTCGGAATTTGTGGAAAAATATTTCACCGGTACGGCGGCGCCGATCGAAGGCGCGAGCTTGCGCGAGATCGCCGAGGAATGCGTGCGGCGCCATGCCGACGCCTATGGCAACAAGCTGGTCTATCGCAACATGCTCGATGTCGGCGGCGATTACGCGTGGCGCATCCGGGGTGAGGACCACGCCTGGACGCCCGATTCGATCGCCCGGCTGCAGCATGCCGTTCGCGGCAATGTGCCGGCCGAGTACCGTTCCTTTGCCGAAGGCATTAACCGCCAGAACGAACGCCTGCTGACGATTCGCGGGCTGATGGAATTCAAATGGGCGGAGAAGCCGCTGCCGCTGGACGAAGTTGAGCCGGCCGCGAGTATCGTCAAACGCTTCTCGACCGGCGCCATGAGCTTTGGCTCGATTTCACGCGAGGCGCACACCACGCTTGCGATCGCCATGAACCGGATCGGCGGCCGTTCGAATACCGGCGAGGGTGGGGAGGAATCCGATCGCTACAAGCCGCTTCCGAACGGCGATTCCATGCGCTCTGCGATCAAGCAGGTCGCATCCGGACGTTTTGGCGTCACCATCGAATATCTCGTCAACGCCGATGATCTCCAGATCAAGATCGCGCAAGGCGCCAAGCCGGGCGAAGGCGGACAGTTGCCGGGGCACAAGGTCAGCAAGGACATCGCCAAAGTCCGGCATTCGACGCCGGGTGTCGGATTGATCTCGCCACCGCCGCACCACGACATTTACTCGATCGAGGATCTGGCGCAGCTCATCCACGATCTGAAGAACGCCAATCCCCGGGCGCGCATTTCGGTCAAGCTGGTCTCCGAAGTCGGCGTCGGCACGGTGGCTGCGGGCGTATCGAAGGCGCGTTCCGACCATGTGACGATTGCCGGCTATGAAGGCGGCACGGGTGCTTCGCCGCTGACTTCGCTCACCCATGCCGGCGCACCGTGGGAAATCGGGCTTGCCGAGACTCAGCAGACATTGGTGCTGAACGGGTTGCGTGGGCGCATTGCGGTACAGGTTGATGGCGGTTTGCGCACCGGACGCGACGTCGCCATCGCTGCGCTGCTGGGGGCCGATGAATTCGGCTTTGCCACGGCGCCGCTGATCGCGATCGGCTGCATCATGATGCGCAAGTGCCATCTCAATACCTGTCCGGTCGGAGTCGCGACCCAGGACCCGGTGCTGCGCGCAAAATTCAGCGGAACGCCGGAGGACGTGATCAACTATTTCTTCTTCGTCGCCGAGGAAGTGCGTGAGATCATGGCGGGGCTTGGATTCCGCAGCTTCGACGAGATGGTCGGCCATGTCGATCGCATCGATGCCCAGCGCGTGCTGAAGCACTGGAAGGCGCATGGCGTCGATCTGTCCCGGGTTCTGCATCAGGTCACGCCGAAACCGGGCGTTGCGATTTACCACTGCGAGACCCAGAACCACCGCCTCGAAAAAGCGCTCGATCATGAATTGATCGGTGAAGCCGGACCGGCACTCGAGAGCGGAAAACCGGTGCGTATTCATCGGCCGATCCGGAACGTCAACCGGACCGTGGGTGCGATGCTGTCGGGCGAAGTGGCGCGGCGTTACGGCCATTCCGGCCTGCCGGAAGACACCATTGCGGTGCATCTGACCGGAACCGCGGGTCAGAGCTTCGGCGCGTTTCTGGCGCGCGGAGTGAGCCTCGAACTCACCGGCGATGCCAACGACTATGTCGCCAAGGGCCTGTCCGGCGGGCGCGTGGTGGTGCGGCAGCCGAAAGAAGCAAACCGCGACCCGACGCGCAACATCATCATCGGCAACACGGTTCTGTATGGCGCGATTTGCGGCGAGGCCTATTTCGAAGGTGTGGCCGGCGAACGCTTCGCCGTGCGCAACTCCGGCGCTGTCACCGTCGTCGAGGGCACCGGTGACCACGCCTGTGAATATATGACCGGCGGCGTTGTTGCAGTGCTGGGAGAGACCGGGCGCAATTTTGCCGCCGGAATGTCAGGCGGCATTGCCTATGTCTATGATCCGGAAAAGCGCTTCCGGAACCTGTGCAACACTTCGATGGTGCTGCTGGAACCGGTCATGCCGGCGACTGGCGCCAGCGACGATCACGAACGTCCGCGGCAGCGTTCGATCTCCGCCTACGACATGGGCATGGGCGACATGCTGCGCTTTGATGCAGAACGGTTGCTGATCCTGGTCGAACGTCACTTGCTTTATACCGGCAGTGCGCGCGCGCGTGAGATCCTGGAAAACTGGGATGAAGCACGTTCGCGCTTCGTCAAGGTGATGCCGCTGGATTTCCGGCGCGCATTGCTCGAATTGCAAACCGAGCGCCGTACCGCCGCCGAATGATCGATCATGGGTAAGCTCACCGGATTTCTTGAAATCGAACGCCGCGACCGGAGCTATGACAAGCCCGAAGCGCGCAAACAGTCGTGGAAAGAGTTCACCAAGCCGCTGCCGTTTCCTGAGGTGACGCGCCAGGCGGCGCGCTGCATGGATTGCGGCATTCCGTTTTGTCACCAGGGTTGTCCGGTCAACAATCTGATCCCGGACTGGAACAACCTGGTTTATCGCGATCAGTGGAAGGCGGCGCTGGAGGCGCTGCACTCGACGAACAATTTCCCGGAATTCACCGGCCGTATTTGCCCTGCGCCGTGCGAGGCCTCGTGCACGCTCAACATCGAGGACAATCCGGTCACGATCAAAACCATTGAATGCGAGATTGTCGACCGCGGCTGGGAGGAGGGATGGATCCATCCGTTTCTGGCGCCGAGAAAATCGGGCAAGCGCGTCGCGGTGATCGGGTCCGGTCCGGCCGGCATGGCTTGCGCACAGCAATTGGCGCGCGCAGGGCATGGCGTGACGCTGTTCGAAAAGAGTGACCGCATCGGCGGGTTGCTGCGCTACGGCATTCCCGATTTCAAGATGGAAAAGCGGCTGATCGACCGGCGTATGCGGCAGATGGAAGCCGAGGGCGTCGAATTCCGCCCCGGCACTGAAGTCGGCGTCAATCTGTCGTTATTGTCGCTGATGGAAACCTACGACGCGATTGTGATGTCCTGCGGCGCCGAAGCGCCCCGCGACCTCGAAGTACCGGGGCGCGAACTCTCGGGCATCCATTTCGCGATGGATTATCTGACGCAGCAGAACAAGCGCGTTGCCGGCGATGACGAAACGCGCGCAGCGCCGCGCGGCACGATCAGCGCCAAAGACAAGCATGTGATTGTCATTGGCGGCGGCGACACCGGTTCGGACTGTATCGGCACCGCCAACCGTCAGGGCGCGGCGTCGATCACGCAGCTCGAAATCCTGCCGATGCCGCCGGAAAAAGAGAACAAGGGACTGACCTGGCCGGATTGGCCGCTGAAACTCAGAACCTCGTCGTCACAGGAAGAGGGTTGCGATCGCGACTGGGCCGTGCTGACCAAAAAAGCGCGCGGTGTGGACGGCAAACTGGCGGCATTGGAATGCGTGCGCGTCGACTGGGCAAAGGATTCCTCAGGCCGGTTCCAGACGAAGGAAATCGAGGGCAGCCGGTTCGAGCTGAAAGCCGATCTTGTATTGCTTGCGATGGGATTTGTCGGTCCGAACCGGCGCGGATTGCTCGAAGAAGCCGATGTGGCGCTGGATGCGCGGGGCAATGTTGAGGCGAATACGATCGACTATCGCACCTCCAATCCGAAGATCTTCTCCTGTGGAGACATGCGCCGCGGCCAATCGCTGGTGGTGTGGGCAATCCGTGAAGGCCGGCAGGCGGCACGCGCGGCGGACGAGTTCCTCACCGGCTCAACAACGCTTCCACGCTGAACGTCCCGCATTCGGCTCATGTGACGCCATCCTGGTACGGAGAATCGGTCGGGCATTATGAGGGTGGCGAGACGCTCGTGGTCGATACGGTTGGTCTGTCGACGAAAACCTATGTTGACAATTACCGCACGCCGCATACCGGGCAGTTGCATGTCATAGAGCGCTTCAAGATGAGTCCGGACCGCAAGACCATGGAGGACTTCGTCACGGTCGATGACCCCGGCACTTTTACGCAGCCATGGTCAGGGATTCAGCGCTTCAATCGCGAGGTTCACCCGCTCCGGGAAAGTGCCTGTGCGGAGAACAATCTCGATTTCTTCCACTACAATGTGGTGCCGTTGCCGCAATCGGACAAACCCGATTTTTGATCGGGAGTCGTCGCGGTAGCTGGAGCGTTCTTCCGGTGCGCGCGTTTCTTTGCCGCCCAACGCTTTTTGCGATTACTTCGAATCGCAAAATGCCTTGGATTTTTGATTGGCGCGTTTTCTACGCCGAACCGGTAACCACTTCGGCGGAAAACGCTTTAGATCAGGAGCCCCGCCATGCCCAATCCGTTCGTCCACATCGAACTGACCAGCGCGAATCTCGACGAATCGAAGCGGTTCTACGGATCATTGCTCGACTGGAAGCTGGAAGAAGCGCCTCCCGAACACGGCATGGAATACACGATGATCAAGGTCGGCGAAGGGACAGGCGGCGGCATGATGAAACATCCCATGCCGGGCCAGCC
>JAGWSK010000343.1 GCA_028869355.1 Alphaproteobacteria bacterium
GGTCGAGGAGCACGCCAAGAAGCATCATCGACAGCATCAGAAATGACCGATCGGCCGGCGATCCGCCGCCACTGATTGCCAGGTAGAAAGCGGATCCGAGCAGGGCACCGAGGGCGGCCCATTTCTTGATCGGCTGAGTCAGTGCCACGCGCGGCCACAGTGCGAGCAGTGCGCGCAAAACCCAGAAAACGCCGAGTCCCGCAAGCGCCAGATGCACGCCGGAGATGGACAGGACATGTGCAAGTCCCGAATCGCGGTAGGCCTGATTATCATCGGGATCGATTTCACCGCGTTCCCCGGTAATCAATGCTGCCGCGATGCTGCCGTCCGGACCGGGAATAGCCTGCTCAATCCGGTCCGTCATGGACAAGCGCAAATCGTCGAGCCGGCTGTTGAGCCGGTCCATCACGCCGGGCGGTGGAGCGCGCACGACCCTCGGAGTTCCGTAAACAAACCCGACGCCGCCGATGCCCTGAAACCATGCCCAACGCGCGAAATCATAACCGTGCGGCAATGCCGGCTCTGGCGGCGGCCGCAGCACGGCAAGAGCCGAAATGACCGCACCCGGTTGTGACGCAGCAATCGCCCGGCCGCCGGACAGGGTCAGCCTCACAAAGTTCGGTTTGGTGCCGCCGCCGGCCATACTGGATACCGACAATATGACCCGCGCGCGATCGGGAGCCCGAATGTCAACGTCCTCGACGCGTCCGGTGATGCGAACAGGTTCCGTGTCGCGCGAAATCACCGGCGCAGCAACGATCCGTGTACGCAATATCGCATCGGCAAAGCCCAGGGCTGACATGCCTGCGAAAAGCAGGATGAAACTCGCAAGCACGGCCGATATCCGCCGCCGCACGACAAGTGCCGCCAGACCGGCCAACATGGCGATGATGCCCACCACCAGGCCTGGTTCGCTGCCGAGTGCGAAATAGGCGGCTATTCCTGTTCCGAATGCCACGACTGACCACGCGAACCAGCGCTCTTCTTCACGCGCCAGCGCAGCTGAAATTACGCCAATGGTAGTTGTCCGTCCGGAAGGCCGAGACATACCGGGGAAATACCGTCGCAGCAGCACCGAGAGCGGATTCCGGTCTCTCGTCACGCCGAAATAATCTATAAGCGCTGTGCGCACTTCCGTATCGCAACTTCCGTCGATTCAAGCCGCCCTGTTCGAGACATAATGACCCAAAAATCTGGACCCGTCCTGCGCTTTGCACCCTCCCCTACCGGCTATCTTCACATCGGCGGAGCTCGCACGGCGCTGTTCAACTGGCTTTACGCGAAACATACCGGCGGCACGTTCCTGCTGCGCATCGAGGACACCGATCGCGAGCGCTCCACCCCGGAAGCGGTGAGCGCCATATTCAATGGTCTGTCGTGGCTCGGGCTGGCCTGGGATGGCGAACCGCTCTTTCAATTTGCCCGCGCCGCGCGTCACCAGGAGGTCGCCGAAGATTTGCTGGCACGCGGCCACGCTTATCGCTGCTACGCCACCCCGCAGGAACTGGAGCAGATGCGCTCCGAACAGAAGGCGCGAGGCCAATCGGTCCGCTATGACGGCCGCTGGCGAGACCGGAAGCCTGGGCCGGAGCAAAGCGGAATGCCTTTCGTGATCCGTCTCAGGGCGCCCCAAACCGGCGAAACGATCATCGAGGACAGGGTTCTGGGAACTGTCCGCTGGGCCAATGATCAGCTCGACGACATGGTGCTGCTGCGCAGTGATGGGACGCCGACTTACATGCTCGCCGTCGTCGTGGATGACTTCGATATGGGTGTGACCCATGTTCTGCGCGGGGCGGACCATCTGAACAATGCAGCAAGGCAGCTTCAGATCATACAGGCCATGGGTTGGCCTGAGCCGGTCTATGCCCATGTGCCGCTCATCCATGGTCAGGATGGCGCCAAATTGTCGAAACGCCATGGCGCTCTCGCAATCGAAGCCTATCGCGACATGGGCTACTTGCCGGAGGCCATGCGCAACTACCTCTTGCGTCTGTGCTGGAGCCATGGCGACGACGAGATCATTCCGACGGACAAGGCGATCGAGTGGTTCGATCTGGATGGAATCGGTCGTTCGGCGGCACGCTTCGATCTGAAAAAGCTCGATAGTCTGAACGCCCATTACATGCGTGAAATGTCGGATGTTGCACTGGCCGATGAGGTGATCGCATTCGCAGAGCGCCGCTCGCCCGGACGCAAGTTCGACGGTGGAGTGCATGCAAGGCTGACGGCAATGATGCCGCAACTGAAGACGCGCGCGAAAACCCTGACCGAGCTGCTGGACAAGTCTGAATTTCTCTTCATTTCGGGGCCACCCGCATTGGACTCGTCAGCCGTGGCGACCCTCAAAGGCGGCACGCGGCGTCACCTCGGCGAATTCGCGCGGGAGCTGGAGAACGTGCCATGGGATTTGGCGACTCTGGAAACGAGAACACGTGAATTCGCGCAGAAAAAGGGCATCGGTCTCGGCGATATTGCCCAACCTTTGCGTGCCGTCCTGACCGGGCGTACGGCCGCTCCTCCGGTGTTCGATATTCTTGTGGCGCTGGGGCGCGAAGAAGCCTTGACACGCATTCGCGCGCAAGGCGAATAAGACGAGATCACGCGTGCAACCATGGCTTTCGCCCCAACGACTGGCGTCCATCCCGTTGCCGAACCACGGAGTTTGAGGATGAACACGAAAGCCAGCGGGGCACGGCCAAACGGGACGGCAACGCTCACCTACGGCAATAAGCGCATCGAACTTCCGGCGTTGAAGCCGACCGAAGGACCGGATGCCATCGATATCCGCAAACTCTACGGCGAAGCCGATATTTTCACTTACGATCCCGGCTTCACGTCCACGGCGTCCTGCGAGAGCGACATTACGTTCATCGATGGTGAGGCCGGCGTGCTGCTTTACCGTGGCTATCCCATCGACCAATTGGCGACGGAATCGAGCTTCCTCGAAGTCTGTTACCTGCTGCTTTACGGCGAGCTCCCGACCGCCAGCCAATTAGAGCAATTCGATCATACCATTACCTATCACACGATGGTGCACGAACAGATCAGCTTTCTGTTCCGGGGTTTTCGGCGCGATGCCCACCCCATGGCCGTGATGGTCGGAGTTGTTGGCGCTCTCTCGGCTTTTTACCACGACTCGACCGACATAACGGACAAGCGTCAGCGGGAAATCGCGAGCCACCGCCTGATCGCGAAAATGCCGACGATTGCCGCCATGGCGTACAAATATTCGATCGGGCAGCCGTTTGTGTATCCGCTGAACCATCTCGGCTACACGGAAAATTTCATGCGGATGTGCTTTGCCGTTCCGTGTCAGGAGTATCGCAGCAATCCGGTTCTCGCCAAGGCGCTGGATACGATTTTCATTCTGCATGCGGACCATGAGCAGAATGCGTCGACCTCAACGGTCCGGCTTGCCGGTTCTTCCGGGGCGAACCCGTTTGCCTGCATTGCCGCAGGCATAGCGTGCCTCTGGGGTCCGGCGCATGGCGGCGCAAATGAGGCGGCACTCAAGATGCTGAAGGAGATCGGGTCGATCGACCGGGTCCCGCAATATGTGAAGCGGGCGAAAGATAAGAACGATCCATTCCGCCTGATGGGTTTTGGGCACCGCGTTTACAAGAACTACGATCCGCGGGCGAAGGTGATGCGCGACCAATGCTATGCCGTCCTTGACGAACTCGGGAACCACAACGATCCGCTGCTCAAAACCGCGCTCGAACTCGAACGCATCGCGCTCCAGGACGATTACTTCATCGAGAAAAAACTTTATCCCAATATCGATTTCTATTCCGGAATCACGCTCAGCGCGCTGGGCTTCCCGTCCGACATGTTCACTGCGCTTTTTGCGCTTGCGCGGACCGTCGGCTGGGTCGCACAATGGCAGGAAATGATCGAAGACCCGCAACAGAAGATCGGGCGTCCCCGGCAGATTTACACCGGTGCACGGCGCCGGGATTTTGTCCCCAGAGAAAAGCGCGGCTGAGAAGGCAGCAAGAGATGGGCCGCAGGACCGACCCGCCTTCGCTGGAAGCTTCGGCGGGCGAGACGCGGCACACCCGGTCCGCCGTAGTCTCGACGGAGGCGGGTGGTGATTGGGATTTGCGGCACGAGACTTCCCGCGAACATCGTTTGCCTCTGTGGCGCAGGCTGCTGACCATTGCGCTCGCGGCGGTGTTTACCGTCGTGATGATGTCGTTGGGTTTGATCCGGCACAAGGACGACCACTTTGACGGACCATTGCTCTCACCACCCCTGCCCTCAACTGTCCGGAACGGAGCACCACCATGAAACTCATCGGCAGAATTGCCGTTCCGCTCGTCATTGCCGCAAGCTTCCTGTTCGGTGGACTGGCATCCGCCGCCGGCCAGCCGCGCGAAATGACGCTTCCCGCAGCGGAGCGTCCGGTGAAAGTGGAATTCTTTCCTGCCGCCGGAACGGCGAAGCGGCCGTCGGTGCTCATGCTTCATGGCGGCCAGGGTTGGGGCGGCGCAGAAGGACGGATCGAGGATTTCCGCCATTACGGGCGCGAACTGGCCGGGCACGGATTCGACGCCTATATGGTCTATTACTACAGCGATCAGGACATCGCGGACCGCAAGGCCAATGCGCCGATGGTCAGTATTCGCCGCTTTCCGGCCTGGGCCAAACTGGTCAGCGACCTGACGGCAGACGTGAAGAAACTTCCGTCCTCAAATGGAAAAGTGGCGCTGGTGGGATTTTCGAATGGCGGAAATCTCTCGGCTCACGCGACGCCTCTGGACCCCAACATCGATGCCGCGGTGATCTATTATGGCGGCGTATCGCGGGTTCCAGGTTTCATCGCAAAGCGCTTTCCGCCATTGATGATTTTCCACGGCGAAGCCGATACCCGTGAACCGATAGAGCGTGGAATCAAACTGTTCGACACGGCAAAGGCGCTCGGCGGTCCGGTGGAATTCCACTCTTATCCCGGCATCAATCACGGCTTCGGCCAGAATCTTGGCACGCCGGCAGCCGATGATGCATTCGCAAGAACCGTTTCCTTCCTGGAAAAAAACCTGAAGGGAGATTGAGCCATGCTGCAGTCCGTGCAACGCGCGTTGGCCATCGGAATCGTCCTGTGCTTCGCCGCGGGAGCTGCATTCGCCGCGGACATCGAAGGCAAAATGATGACTTTGCCCTCGACAGAACGGCAGGTGAGTGTTGTCCAATTCAAGGCGCCTGGCAGTAACCCGCGGCCTTCTGTTCTCTTGCTTCACGGCGCCGGAGGGTTTGGCCGCCGGATTGCGGATTATAATCAC
>JAGWSK010000344.1 GCA_028869355.1 Alphaproteobacteria bacterium
CGGGCCGAAAATACGCTGCCGCTGAGTCCGGTTTCCGGCGCGATGCCCGCCGGACCGCTGGTGGAAATGCGTTGCGCCGAGAATCCGTTCTCCTACTTCGGCAACGAAACTGTGCCGATCCCGAAGAGCGATACGCCGGATTTCTGATCCGGCTCGCACGTAGATTTTGAAATTGGCAGATGTGAGGAGCACGCGATGATCAAGTTGCTGACCGATATCCATCGCCGCAGTTTCGTATCGGGGTTGTTCGGTGGCGTCGCGGCAGCGGGCTTCGCGAATTCCGTCCGGGCGCAGACGCCGGGCGCCGTCCCCTGCCATCTCGGCCCTCCGGCACACGCCAAGGGGCCACCCGTGTGGATGGACATGGACCAGATCGAGCTCGATGCCGCCTATGATCAGGCCTTCTATGCGCCGATGGGATATCAGATCGCCAGGCGCATCGCATCGACGAGCGACGCCGTGCGCGCGCGATTGGGCGAGCCGCTCCGCCTGGCCTATGGGCCGAGCGAAATCGAGAAGCTCGATATTTACCGCGCGAGGAAACCCAACGCGCCGATCTTCCTGTTCATTCACGGCGGTGCATGGCTCGGCGGCCGGGCACGGGATCACGCCTATCCGGCCGAACTGTTCGTCAATGCCGGCGCAAACTTCATCGTCCTCGATTACATCGGAATCAAGGAGGCGGGTGGCGACCTGCGCGTCATGGCGGGGCAGGTCAGGCGGGCGATCGCCTGGATCCACAACAACGCCGCGTCATTCGGCGCCGATGCCAACCGGCTGTATATCGGCGGACGGTCATCGGGCGCTCATATGACGGGAGTCGCGCTCGTGACCGACTGGTCGAGGGATTACGGAGTGCCTGCCGACATCGTAAAGGGCGGAATCTGCTCCAGCGGCATGTATGATCTGAAAGCTGTCCGCATTTCGAAACGCAGCGCCTACGTCAAATTCACCGACGAGATGGAGAACGCGATGAGCTCGCAGCGCCATCTCGATCTGTTGCGGGCGCCGGTGATCGTGACCTATGGCACGAACGAGACACCGGAATTTCAGCGGCAATCCCGCGACTTCGCGGCCGCGGCCAAGTCGGCCGGCAAGGATGTGCAGCTGATTGTGGCGCCGGACTACAATCATCCCGAAATGGGCGAATCCTTCGGCAATCCATACGGCCCCAACGGCCGCGCCGCGCTGTCACTGATGAAGCTGCCGATTCTCGCCTGACCCGGCCTGAAACGGGCTTGCGAGGGTCGCCTTGCGCTGGCCTGCCTCAGTGGCCTGAGGGAAGAACGGTAAGCCCGGCCGCTTTGAACACCGCGCCCCCCGACGGGCTCGTCATCGCCCGGATGAAGGCACGCGCGGCCTCAATATTGGTGCTCACCGTCGTCACGCCCGCAACATAGTCGGCCGGATTTTGGATTGCGTCGGGCAATGGGCCGGCAATTTTCACGCCTTTGTTCGGCGCCAATTCCGCGATGAAGCTGATGCCGATTTCCGCATCGCGCTTTGCCACCGCATCGGCCACTTCTGAGCCCTGATTGCGATAGACGATCTTGCTTTTCATCTGATCGTAGATGCCCATGCGTTTCAGCAGGCCCTCGAAATAGGTGCCTGACGTGCCGCCGGCTGCGGGATTCACATAAGAAACAGAGCGCGCCTTCAGCAGAGATGCCTTGAAGCTGTCGGGCGACGACAAATCGGGTGCAGTGCCGTTCGGCTGCATCGCGACCCCGATCAACGCGCGCACGAGAGTCGTGCGCGTTCCGGGCGCGATGCGGTTTTCCTTCTGCAAAGCATCCAGACCTGCGGCCGTGACGACGATGACATCGGCATTTTCGCCGGCCTGAAGCCGCTTCTGCAGCGACCCTGTCGTGTCCGATACGTAGTCGAGCTTGTTGCCGCTCGCCTTCGCGAACTCGGCGCCGATTTTCTCGATCGTCTCGGTCATGGCGCCGCCGACAAAAACCTTCAGCTCAGCCGCATTGGCCGCCGGTATTCCGAGCACGAGAGAAATGGCGACTCCCGCCGCCCACAGGACTTTGCTGTTCATTGTTGCCTCCCGAGTCGTGATCCAACGCCTTCACCTTTCGCGCATGTTAACAGGGTCGTGGCCCGAAAGCGCGTGTTCTGTCGCGCGAAACAGGCACGCGATTCTGCTATAAGGGCGCCAGCGGCAGCGCCGGTTACGGACGAATTGGGAGGTGTGCGATGAAACGGCAGGCTCTGGTATTGGGCATTTTCACGGCGGCGGTATTCGCTTTACCCGCGATTGCGGCGGATGAAGGCGCCGGAATGTTCGATCTGCGCTGGGGCAAGAATGCATTCAATTTCGAGGGCATGCCGTCGGGACCGCAGCCGCTGAAGAATCTGAGCCGCCGTCCGGATGGGACCGCAAATGCCGGGCGGCTGGTCGGCGATTACCGCAATCCGGTCCTGACAGCGCAGGCCGCAGCCGTGGTGAAGCAAAAGGGCGATCTCGCTGCGGCGGGCAAGGGATTTCCCAATTCGCAGGATCAGTGCCGCCAACCCGCGCCGCCAATGACATTCGCAATGCAGCTTGGCCTCGAAATGCTGCCGGCGAAGAACGGCGACATCACCATCCTTTACGGCGGTGACGACAATGCCCGGTACATCCGCATGAACAGCACGCATCCCGCGAATGTGGCGCCCACGCACATGGGCGATTCGGTTGGACATTGGGAAGGCAATACGCTGGTGATCGACACTGTCGGCATCAAGCCGGACTCCTATTCATCCGTCGATCGCTTTGGCACGCCGACGAGCGCAAAGATGCATACGATCGAACGCTACACCGTGATCGACGGTGCGCGCGCTTATGCGCAGCAGCATGGCTATGAGATGAGCGAGGGCACGGTCGGCGGCGGCGGACGCAATGGCGGGGGCCGGAATGCGGGCTACAATCCGGATCGCAATCTGAAGGGGCTGGAGCTGGATTTGACGATGGAAGACCCGGACGTGTTTACCGCGCCTTTGACCGCGCGCGTCACGTACCGCCGCGTCGCGACGGAATGGGAGGAATCGGTCTGCGCCGATAATCCGATGGAGCACTACAAGAACGAGTGGATCGGCTTGCCAAGGGCGCAGAAACCGGATTTTTGACCGCGGCTCCCAGGGAAGCAGCGCGCATTTGGCATCATGTACATTCCGGCACTGTTTCAACTTTCCGACCGTGCCGTACTGCACGAGTTCGTCCGTACACATTCTTTTGCCGTCATCGCGGGGCTGATCGGCGGTGAGATTCACCTCGCCTATGCGCCGACATTGTTCACTGCCGATTCACCGCACGGCCGCGCGCAATTCCATCTGGCGCGTGCCAACCCGATGGCTGCGCTCGAAGACGGGCAATCGGTCACCATCAGTTTCATGGGGCCGCACAGCTATATCTCACCCAACTGGTACGAAAGCTCCCAGGTGCCGACCTGGAATTACATCGCGGCTGAGGGCCTGGGACGTGTGAGAAGGCTGAATACGGAGGAGTTACGCCGGCAGCTTTCTGCTCTCGCGGCGCAGCACGAAGCACATGCCGCACCGGACAATCCATGGTCACCGGAGAAACTGAAACCGGAACAGATGACGGCGCTTCTAAGCGCGATTGCAGGTTTTGAGGTCGCGTTTGCCTCGCTCGACGGCAAGCTGAAACTTTCACAGAACAAATCACAGGCCGATATTGCCGGCGCCATTGCGGGTCTGGAACAGCGCACGGACGAGGCAAGCCGTGCCATCGCTGCTGCCATGCGCAAATATGCGCGTCGCCCGTAAGGCGTGACCTGACGGCTGCCAAAGAAGGAGGTCCTGCGACCAATGCGTTCCGTGCCGGTGAGTCTGCCGCCTGATCCCAACACCCGCGCACCGGGCTGGACTCTGCCCAAAGGCGCTTGCGATACGCATGCCCATATCTTCGGGCCGCCACACTTGTTTCCGTATTCTGAGAATCGGCGATACACGCCTCCGGCAGCGCCGGTCGAACATTATCAGAATGTGCAGAATGTGACCGGGCTCAGCCGGGCCGTGTTCGTCACGCCGACCGCTCACGGCTGTGACAATCGCGTCATCCTCAGCGCAATCGCGACCGTCGGCGCATCCGCGCGCGGCATTGCGAATATCGACTCGACTTTCAGCGAAGCGTCGCTGCGCACCCTGGCTGAGGGTGGAATGCGCGGCGCGCGCTTCCATCTGATGAAGGACCGGCCCGGAAGCGAGGAGCATTTGCGCGATCATCTGCCGGTACTGGAAAAGCTTGGATGGATTCTCGATCTGCACGTCGATCCCCCCGATTTTCTGGAGCACGAGCGATTCATCCGCTCACTTCCGACAGTTACGATCATCGACCACCTGGCGCGCGTGCGCGGCAAGGACGGTGTCGATCATCCGGCATTTCATCTGCTTCTGGACCTGCTCAAGAACGACCGGTTCTGGGTCAAGCTGTGCAGCTTCGACAAGACCAGCAGCGTCCCAAAGGCGCACGTGCCGGGAAGTCTGCCCTATCTGGACATGGTGCCGCTGGCGCAGGCCGTTATCGAAGCAGCGCCAGACCGGGTGATCTGGGGCAGCGATTGGCCGCACGGAAATACCTTCGTGCCCGGACGGACCCCGAATGAAGGTGACCTGCTCGACCTCTTGGCGGTAATGGCGCCGGAGGAAAAGATCCGGCACCGCATCCTGGTCGAAAACCCTGCCCGGCTGTTCGGATTTCAATAGTGACAAACAAGGTGAAACTTGATCTCGCCATCGGCGATTATCCGCATACTGCGGAGATCCTGAACGGCTCCATTCCGATCGAAGGCGTGGAGCCGAACTTCATCAGGGTCATGCCGCAGATCGGGGCTTACCGGCGCATGGTCCGGCAGGCCGAATTCGATGTCTGCGACATTGCGCCGACGACTTACATCATCGCCCGCGCTTATGGCGCTCCTTTCGTCGCCCTGCCGATCTTCCTGATGCGCCGCTTTCATCATGGCGGCCTTTTGGTTCACCCGGATGCCGGCATAAGACATCCGAAGGACCTTGAAGGGCGCAAAGTCGGTGTGCGGGCCTATTCCGTCACCACCGGTGTGTGGACCCGCGCCATTCTCATGGACGAATACAGCGTCGATTCGTCGAAGATCACCTGGGTGGTGGACGACGAAGAGCATGTCATGCAGCTCAAACTGCCGGAGAACGTGATGCACGCGCCGGAAGGCCGGTCGCTGGCGGATATGATGGCGGATGGCGAGCTTGCGGCAGGATTCGAAGCCAATGCCGGCATTGGCCGCTCAGGGTCGCCGGCCGGCGGGTGGCAGGTGCGCGAGGCCAATTATCCACCGCTCTTTTCCAATGCGGTGGAGTTGGAGGCCGCGTGGTACCGCAAGACTGGCATCTATCCGATCCATGGCGCCGTCGTCGTCAAAGATGCCGTCCTCAAGCAAAACCCATGGGTCGCCCGCTCGCTGATTGATGCATTTTCCACGGCGAAAGCGCGGTGGCTGGCGCAGTTGCGCTCCGGTGCAGCCGACTCCGCCGGCGACAGGAAATATCGCGAATTCCGCAAGATCGTGGGCGACGATCCGCTGCCTTTTGGTACGAAAGCCAATCTCCCCACAATGACATCTCTGACAGAGGCGGCGTTCAAGCAGAAACTGACGCCCCATCGCATGGATATTGGCGAACTATTCGTCGAGCTCGAAACACGCTGACAGCCGGCGTTTCGAACCCGTGCAAATATGGTGTACACTGATAGCCACTCGTGGGAGGAAGATCATGCGGAATTGGTTCAGGAGTGGAATTGCCGTGTCGGCGATTGCGGTCGCGGTCGCGCTATCTGCGCATGCGCAGGCACAACAGCAGGTGCTGGTCATCCAGGGCGGCACACTGATTGACGGCAATGGCGGCGCCCCGGTGCCGAATTCGGTCATCGTCATTCAGGGCAATCGTATCAGCGCGGCCGGCCGCGCCGGCGCAGTTCAGGTCCCAGCCGGCGCCACAGTGATCAATGCCACGGGCAAATGGATCACGCCGGGTCTGATCGACTCAATGAGCTTCGGCACCTGGATGTTTGGCGAAGCCTATCTGCATTTCGGTATCACTTCGGCTGTCCCGAATGTCGGCCGCGGCGACGAAGGCCTTGCCGAGCGCGACGCCATCAATCACGGCATGTATGAGGGGCCACGCATTTTCACTCCCGTGGCCACCTTTGGTGGTCGCGTCCTCAAAACGCCCGATGAAGCACGCGCCCGCGCGAAGGCGCTCCTCGCAATGGGCGCTGACGTCATCGGCGCACAGGATGGCGATGCACCGCCGGAAGTGTTCGCGGCCTATGCCGATGAGGCACACAAAGCGGGCAAGGCCGCCGTGTTCCGCTGCGTCGGCCCCCAGACGCGCGCCAAATCCTGCGTGCTCGCCGGCGCTGATGTGATGCTCCACACCGGCCTTGCCGGCGACGAAATGAATCGCGATGAGGAGAAATGGAAGAGTTACGTCGGCCTTCCGCCGGACGTTTATTGCGGCATGGACCCGGCAAAAGAGAAGGACATGGTTGCCTTCCTCGCCTCACACAACGCGGCGGTCGTGCCCAATCTCATCGCCGCAGATCACGGTTTCCCTTCGAGCTGGAAGCGGATTCAGCAGGAAGACCGTGAGCTGTTGTCCGATCCCACCTTGCTCTCCTATTACCCCGCATATGCGGTGGCGGATCTGGTGGACAACAACAAAAACCCGGAGGAAGAGCTCACGCCAACCCAGATTTCGATTCGCACCTGCGGCTATAAGAACCACGCGAAATTCATTGGCGATCTGATTGCCGCGGGCGGACACGCACTGCCATCGATGGACGATTCACAGTCTGCACCGGGCCTGGGTGTGCTGCAGGAGATGTCGGTGTTCCAGGAAGACGCGCATGTGCCGCCGATGAAGATTATTCAGTCGGCGACCAAATGGCCGGCCCAGCATTTTCACCTGAAGGATCTGGGCACGATCGAACCGGGCAAGCTTGCGGATATCGATATCGTCACCGCCGACCCGACAGCCGATATCATGAACATGCGCAAACTCGATATGGTCATCAAGGACGGCCACGTTGTGGATCGCGCGTTCCATCCCTGGTATCGCGGCGCGATGTTTGCCAATGACAAAGTCAGTTACGACGGCGCGCCGGTCAGCAATCTTCCCTTCGCCAATGCGCTCAAGCAACTGGTCCCAAAACCGGTGACCATGCCAAAGCCCTATATGACGGTGATTGCGCCGAACGGGCAGGAGGACGGAATTTTCCCGGGTGTCGCCTATGTGCGCAAAGGTCCGGGGCTTGGTCCGGTGCCGGATTACGTCATATCGCCGACACCCGGCATTGACGGAATCGCGCCACGCACCGTGCTGCAGGGCACGGGCCAGACGACCGTGACTCTGACCGGTGTCAATTTCGTCAAGCGCTCTGTCGCTTATGTCAATGGCGAACCGGTCCCGACAACGGTGGACAGCGCGACGAAGCTGCACTTCGCGCTGCCGCCGGAGAAGTTTATCACGGCGGGCAAGCTGCATATCGTGGTCAAAAATCCCCAGCCGGTTGAGAATTACGAATGGGGTGATACGTCGAATACGGCGCATATCCTGGTGCCCTACTCCTTCTCAACCGAACTTGCCCGGCCGGCGGCCGTCGCACGGGAGTAGGGACACTTTGTGTTTCGGACAAGCGTGACGCTCACTGCAGGTTTGCGTTCATGAAAATCTTAATTGCCGAAGATGAACCGAAAACATCCGCATATCTGAAGCGCGGAATGGAGGAAAACGGTTTCGTTGTCGATCTGGCGGGCAACGGCGATGATGCGATTCACCTGGCGAGCAACTGCTCATATGACTTGATCATCCTGGACGTCATGCTTCCGGGCCGCGACGGTTGGACCATCATCTCGGAACTGCGGCGACGCGAAATCTCGACACCAACCCTGTTTTTGACCGCGCGCGATTCGGTCCACGACCGCGTCATGGGACTTGAGCTTGGCGCCGACGATTATCTCGTGAAGCCGTTTGCGTTCTCCGAATTGCTTGCGCGTATGCGTTCGATTCTGCGGCGGGGCCCACCCCGGCCATCGCTGGTGCTGAAGCTCGCAGATCTCGAACTTGACCTCATCCGTCATCGGGCGGCTAGAAGCGGTCACGTGCTCGATCTCACACCAAAGGAATTTCAGTTGCTTTCGTTGCTGTTGCGGCGCACCGGCGAGGTGCTCTCGCGCACGCTGATTGCGGAATCCGTATGGGACATCAATTTCGAGAGCGATTCGAACGTGGTTGACGTGCACATTCGGCGTCTGCGCTCGAAAGTGGATGACCCGTTCGACCCAAAACTCATCCATACGGTTCGCGGAGCGGGTTATGTTCTCGAAGCGCGCGCTTGACCCCGTGAAAACACCTGGTTTTCCCGGGCATCCGCTCTCGATAGCGCTTCGGATGACGCTTTGGTACGCGTTGTCCGCATTCGCACTGGTGTTTGTGACAACAGGATTGC
>JAGWSK010000345.1 GCA_028869355.1 Alphaproteobacteria bacterium
CACCGGCCTGAAGAAGGGGCGTTCCTTTCGAAAGCGGAATGCGCCGATTTTGTGATGTACATTCCAAAATTGGTGGGCCATCCAGGACTCGAACTGGTGGATAGACGTGGTCCGAACATGACCGGTTCTGGCGATTTTGCGACGTGACGAACTCGCGCCTTAGGGTCGGTTGTTGACCGCAAAGCAGACCGGCTCATTCCAGACCGAAAATCCGGAGGCCAAACTCCCTCCCCATCCGACAAACAAAAAGGGCGGCTCGAAGCCGCCCTTGATCTCCGGGCCGATCATTACCGCGTAAGCGAAATTCTTCAGGTTTGCTGGCACCGGCCGGAAATCGCTTTGACCATACGTCAATTGGCGCATGCGCAGGTGTTTGCTGAAGCCGATCCTGGCGCCATGCATGCCGCGATCCAGTTGCCACATATCCACAATGATCCTCCGCAGCTCAATCCAGCCCTTGATCGTGCGGCATTGGCCCGTCAATTCCGGGAGCATGGCCGAATCCACATCGCGGATATACTGACCAGGCCGTCTGCGGACCGATTGCATTTCTGTCTGCAGCATGAAATTCGCTACAAACTGTGCACCAATATCGGCGGCACCGCGCGGGCGCTCGACAATCTGTCGGCCGAGGAGCGGCACGCATGTTCTGTTGCGGCGTGGCGCGAAGTCGGAATTGCCGGATTCCAGTTTCTCTTCGACACTCATCTGGTGTCGTTCGCCGGTGAACCTTATCGCGAATCCCGGCACCATCTGGCGAATCTTGTTGCATTTCTGAACGGGGCGGATTTCCTCGGCTTTGCGGAGGAAATCACGGGAATCGACTCGATCGCATTTGCCGATGCGCAGGCAACTTTGTATCGCAGCGGCCATTTTCTCACTGCTCATGACGACGACGTTCCAAACACGAAACGGCTGGTCGCCTATGTGTTCGGCTTTACGCCGGTGTGGCGGCCGGAATGGGGCGGACTGCTTGAATTCCCCGGCACGGATGGTCAGGCCGACATCGCGTATCAGCCGGGGTTCAACACACTGAAACTGTTCCGTGTACCGATGTCCCACTATGTCAGCGTCGTCGCGCCGTATGCGCAGCGACTGCGCTATTCGATTACCGGTTGGTTAAGGGCGCGCTGATTTCCTCGTTCGGCCATCTGCATACGTCAATTGCCCCATACGCATCCGAATAAACCGGCAGATAGATTTCACCACACGTCCGACGGCAGAAAGGACGATGGGGGAAGGGCGCTCTGAAGTCGCGGGCATTTGTCAGGAGGTTTGGCCGGAAAACGGCAAGCCCGATTTTGGGCAGAGGTGGGGACTAAATCGCGATGGATTTGCGCTTCAACAACGGCCCGTATGCGCGCAGATGCGCAAGGCTGCTGGGTTCTGTTTCAATGTTTGTTTTGGCCGGCGCGGCGGGTGCACATGCCCAGGCCACGGCTTCGACGGCAGTTCAACCGCCATCGGATCCCGGGCAAGCGCAGGCCGCCCCGACGCAAACTGCGCAAATTCAGGAGCAATTGCCGGAATCCGTACTCGTCACAGGTTCACTCATCCATGGCGCGCCTGCCATTGGCGTACCCGTCACCACATTCGGCGACGACGATTTTAAGACCACCGGCGCTCTGACCATCGGCGATCTGTTTCTCAGTGTGCCTGCGGTTTACCAGATTCCGCAGAACGACGTCATCGCGGGCGGCGGCTACATTTCGCGCGACACCAATGTGAACCTTCGCAACCTGACCCTGCACGGTCCCCGTCAATTATTGATGATCGACGGGATGCAATTCCCGCAGCAGGGAAGGGGCGGCTGCCAAACCGACCCTTCGATCATTCCGCAATTGGCGGCAGATCATGTTGATCTTCTCACCGACGGCGCTTCGGCCCTCTACGGCTCGGCAGCAGTGACCGGTGTGATCAACGTCATTCTGAAGCGTGGCTTTGATGGTGCAATCAGTCAGGTCCAGTTTGGTGGATCGACCTCTCTTGGTCATTTCCAGGAACAAGCGACGCAGCTTTACGGCCGCACCTGGGACGGCGGCGATTTTTCTGTCACCTACGAATGGTATCAGCAGGAGCATACGGCCGGCGGAGTTCGGCCATATTTCACCACCAATTTTTTCACCTATGCCGGTGCCGACGACCGGATGGCGCTGATCAATTCAGATCCGGGCATCATCAGCCTTGGCACTCCCGTGCAACCTGCAAAAACCCCGACAGGCTTCACCGCAACGATCGGCACGACCTGCACCAACTGCTACGCGATCCCAAAGGGGCAAAACGGACAGGGACTGACCTGGGCACAAATTCTGGCCGCCAATACCACATCGACCTCATTTGCCGCGAATGAAAGAAATCTCTGGCTCGATGCGTGGACCGAACCCAATCAGCAGCGCAATGCGGTCACGCTCACTTTCGATCAAAGGATATTCAACGGCGTCTCGTTCTTTGCCGATGCCTGGTACGACAATCGCCAGGCGCTAATGATCGGCGAGAGCAGCGGCAACTCCCTGAGTATTACCGTGCCGACGAACAATCCTTATTACCCGGTGGGGGCACCGGCCGGGATCAAGGTCAATTACGACTTCAATCCGGAATATCTCGCGCTCGGCGGCAAAAACAGCCCCGATCGCGTCACGTCCCAGGAACTGGACGGACGTATCGATGGCGGTTTCAACCTGGATTTGCCGTTTGGCTGGATCGGCAAATTGTATGCCGCGCAGACCTTCGTTCATGAAACGGACGACACGAACAATACTGTCAATGCGAACATGGTCACTGCCGCGCTCGGCGGTACGGTCGCAGCCGTAGCGGCGAGTCAGGCCCAGCCCTATACGATCGGTTCATTCACCAAGCCGGCAAACATCCCCTATCTCAACCTGTTCTGCGACCCGCTGGCCTATACCTGCAACAGTCAGGCAACACTGAATTACATCACCGGCTACAGCTACAACCATGAGGTCGAGACCATCGATGAAGCCGGCTTCAAAGCCGACGGCTCCGTCATCGATGTTCCTGCGGGAACGATCAAGGCTGCGGCGGGCCTCGTCATGCAGCGCTGGGGTTTCGATTCGATCAGCAATGCGTCGAATGCGACCACGGTTGCGATCAACAATTATACGGTTCAAACCGGACGCCGGACGATCTATTCGGCTTACACCCAGTTCGACATCCCGCTTGTTGGTGGGAATTTTACATTTCCCCTTGTTGAACGACTGACCGTGGATCCCGCAGTCCGGTACGACCACTACAGCGATTTCGGCTCGACCACGAATCCGAAAGTCGCTCTGAATTGGGATGTGGCACTCGGTTTTACGGTACGAGCCAGCTACGGCACGTCGTTCCGCGCGGCGACATTCCAGGAAGAGGCGCAAAGCGGGCCGGGTCTTATCAACCTTACGAGCAACGGTACGCTGTCAGGCACGATCCAAACCTGCCCGACCGGCGCCACCCAGGCGCTTCCCGGTACAGTGGCGGCGGTCATCGCGCCCACTTGTCAGCAATACGTCTTCGGTCTGACATCCGGTTTCAATCCGGCGATACGTCCCCAGGGATCCACCCTTCAACCGGAAACCGCGGTCAACAAGGATCTCGGCTTTGAATTCGCGCCAACCTGGTCGTTCCTGAAAGGTCTCGATCTCCAGGCGACGTACTGGTACCTCCGGATGAATAACATCATTGAGAATTATTTCGGCGTCGCCATGGAGCAGAGTGGCGAATTGGACAGCACCATCTGGACACATGCCTTCCTCTATCCGGGCAATGACCCACGCTTCACCCAGGATGTGGCGACCCTGCTGAACGGAGCCCATTCGACAATATCCCCGACGCTTGCGACATACATCCAGTACATCGCCGATACCGGCAACAACAATATCGGGTGGCAGTCGGTCAATGGCGTCGATTTCAGCGCCAGCTATGACTATGACGCCGGCGTGTACGGAGCATGGAATACCGGCATAACCGGCACATACAATATCGACAACAAGAGCCAGGGTGGTCCCGGGCAAATCGTCAATAGCCTGTTTACGACACCTCAGAGTCCGACATCACCCGCCACCGACTCCGGCGGACGGTTGAAATATCGTGCAAGACTTGGTTGGGCCAACGACACTGGCTTGTCGATCATCGGATTCCTCAATTTCATCCCGCATTTCAATTCCGATACGGCCGTGCTTCCGCCCTCGTGTTTTATTCAGGGCAATCCGACTTGCGCGTCGTATGGACCGCAGTTCGCCCAATATACCGGGCAATTCCCGTTACTCTCGAATTATGTGCCGGGGATCTACACGTTCGATCTGTCGGTCGGTTACAACACTCAGGACTGGCCGGCCAACGATTATCTCAAGCATGTCGATATCCGCATCAACGTGAACAACATCCTCGATAAGCAGGCGCCCTACGCCTATCAGATCAATCCGCCGGGCGGCGCACAGGTGCACGCCTATTTTTCAACCACGCAGGGATCGTCACTGGGTATCGACGGCCGGGTGATCCTGCTCACGCTGTCAAAGTCCTGGTAACCCGACAAACCGGCCCAGTATCCAAACACAAAAGGGCGAAGCGGTGACGCTTCGCCCTTTTTAGCAGGCCCGCGAAGACCGGCGGGTCGTCTCAGTTTTGCGGACGTGGGCGGTTGTTGCCGAGATCGCGGTCACCGGGATCATCGTCGCCCAACGGAAAATCGTGGCCGATCTTCTCATCGAATCCATAGCCCTGGAGATGGAAGCGGATGGTCTCGATAAACCGGCCAATGCCTGCATCGAAGCGGGCCGGGCTGTCTTTGGGCGCGATCGCCTGAACAATGTAGAGCTTGCCCTTGTTGAAGAACACGGCAGAAGTCGTGTGGTTGCCGGCCTTTTCATCAACCGTCAGAGCCAGTCCGTAAACCGAATTGGCGCCGAGATCGAGGCGCGGAAATCCCTCGGAAACCACTTCGCCGCGGCCGGCGAGCGAAGAGAATGCCTCGCCCATGATATTGGCGCCTTCGGCCGCCCTGGCGCTGAAATCGACCACGGTGACCTTGTATGTCACGCCGTTGTCGACCGCGGTCAGAACGGTGGAGGGGACGATTTTTGACAGCGGCAGGCGAATTCCCTGGCCCCAGGTGCCTTTCGCCATTTTCGGCTCGACCGGGAAATATTTCGCGACACCCAGATCTTCATAGACATATTCCTTCCAGGCTGCCTGGGCAGGCAGGGCGCTGAGGAGAATGGCAGTGGCGGCGGCAAGCGCGGTCAGTCGCATCGGCTGGGTCCAGCATGTGGGATTTCGCCCGTGATTTCGGGCGTTGGGTGCATCGAAAACAATACGTCAATTGGCGCATGGAAGGCTATGCGCGCGCCACGAATATGTTGGCCGGAAACGGTTTTCAGGAAGCAGGCTTCCGCCGGCTTCGCCGGAGCCGCCGGACGCCAAATTCGGGGATAAACACATGAAAATTACGCGTAACATCCTTGCCGCTACAGTTCTGGTGAGCGCAGCCGCGCCGGCCTATGCGCACCACTCCTTTGCGATGTTCGATGGAGAAAAGACCATCACGATGTCCGGCACGCTGAAGGAACTCGAATGGAGCAACCCGCACGCCTGGATCCGCATTGAAGTCGCGGATGCTGCGAGCGGGCAGGGCCAGGAATGGTCATTCGAAATGGGTTCGCCCGGTCAGCTTGGGGCGAAAGGAATGAAGCCGGACAGCATCAAGCCTGGCGACAAAATCGTCATCAAGGCACATCCGATGAAGGATGGATCGCATGGCGGCCAATTCATGACTGTGGCGTTTGCCGACGGCCGGACCGTGCCAGGCATGGCAGCACGGTAACGGGAATGGCCCGAGGGTGAAATAACTTGGGCATTATGAACTTTGGCATCTTCGCGGGTTCGGTTGCGCAGTTTGATTTGAAGCCGGGTGAATCAGCCGCGGCCGGGTATCTCTCGGTCCAATCGCTTTGCGTCCGATATGGCAGCCACGCGGCCGTCATGGATGTCAGCTTTTCGGCACCGAAGGGCGAATTCCTGACGCTACTCGGGCCATCAGGCTGCGGGAAGACGACGATCCTGCGCTCGATCGCGGGATTTGCAGCCGCTGAGAGCGGCCGGATCCTGATCGCCGGCCGCGATGTGGCGGGCTTGCCGCCGCACCGGCGCAATATCGGAATGGTATTTCAATCTTACGCCCTATTCCCCCATCTCACGGTCTTTGAAAACGCGGCCTTCGGATTGCGCATGCGCAATATGCGAAAGCCGGATCGGCAAAAGCGGGCGAAGGCCGCGCTCGATACGGTAGGACTTGCCGATTTGGCGTCCCGCTATCCGGCGGAATTATCCGGCGGTCAGCAGCAGAGAGTCGCGTTGGCGCGGGCAATCGCCATCGAGCCTGAAATCCTTCTGCTGGATGAACCACTGTCCAATCTTGACGCCAATCTGCGCGCCGAATTGCGTCAGGAAATCCGCGCATTGCAGAAGGCGACTGCGATTACAACAGTCCTTGTCACGCATGATCAACAGGAGGCGCTGGCTGTTTCCGATCGGATCGCCGTTCTCAACGGCGGCCGGCTGGTCGAAATCGATACGCCTGAAGCCCTGTGCGAGCATCCGCGGGATGCGTTTGCAGCGCAGTTCATCGGCGCCCGCACGGTTATTCCGGGCGCCACGCGAAATGGCAGATTCTATGCGCCCGGGCTCAGTTTTGCCGGTGCGCCGGAAGGCGCAACTGCGATCGTTCTGCGCGCGCCCCGGCTTCGGTTTGACGGCGCCGGTCCACTGAGCATCAAAGGGCGCGTTGTCAGTCGAATCTATCTCGGCGATCTGTACGAAGTGTCGATTGAATGTGGCGGCAGCAGCATCAAAATACTGACTCCATCGGAGTACCCGCCGCCGGAATTGGGTGCTGAATGCGCGATTTTCGCTGCGGCCGATGCGGTCAGCTTCATTTTGCCCGAGAGCACGAACTGACAATGATCTCGCGGCGCGCATTTGGAAAACTGGTGCTCGGTGCGGGTGCCACGGCTCCTGTCTGGTTTACGCGCAACGCGATATCGGCGCCGAAGCCGGGCGATGAACTGGTGGTCGGCATCTGGGGCGGAATTCAGGAACGCATCGTCCGCGAATATTGCGAGAAGCCGCTGGTCCGGCGATTTGGCTGCAAAGTGAGCTTCGTTCTCGGCGGCACGCCAGAGCGCCGCGCAAGGGCCTACGCGGAGCGGGGACGTCCCAGCTTCGACATTATTTACCTGAACGTTTTCGAGAGCCGGCAAGCGGTGAAGGATGGCGTAACCCAACCACCTTCGCCTGCCGTGCCGCAATATGCGCATCTGGTCGACGTGGCTCGGCTCGGCGGATATGGCGTGGCGATCAATCCGATCACCATCATCTACAACCGCAAAAGGGGCCGCGCGCCGATCACGTCCTGGAAGGATTTGTGGAATCCGGAATGGCGTGGCCGCATCGCGTGGCCGGCATTTCCTGCCGCAGAAGGGGCGGCAGCCCTGCTGATGTCGGCGAAGATCTGGGGCGGCAATGAAAATGATATCGACGTCGCGTTCCGCAAGATCAGGGAATTGAAGCCTTTCGCCGCGATATCATCGAGCCAGGACGAGCTTTATCAGATGTTCGACACCGGCGTTTGCGACATCGCGATCGAGTTCGGCAGTCTCAGCCTTAAATATGCCGAAACGCGAAACGCGGATCTGATGATCGCAAAACCGAAAGAGGGTCAGGCGGCGGCTCTGAACGTCGCATGCATTACGGCCGGCGCACCGAACCAGAAGCTTGCGGAAGAATGGATCAATCTTCATTTGAGCGGACCATGTCAGCTCGCCTATGCGCGCGAGATGTACTATTCGCCGACAGTTGATGATGTTCCCGTCCCCGCCGAGCTGAAACCCAAGCTCGTCGGCTCGGTGGAGGCTGCGCAACTGGTCGATTTCGACTGGACCTCGGTGATTCACAATCAGCGTGCCTGGACGACGCGCTTTAACCGGGAAATCGCGTCATGAAATCCTGGTCGGGCGCCGTGCTTGCCGCGCCGGCGACACTCTGGTTGCTCGCAGCTTTCGCGGCGCCACTCGGCGTCGTGGTTCTTTTATCGCTGCAACCGGGCTCTGATCCGTTTGTGAAATTGGCGCTCTCACCCAGTGTCGAGCAGTTTGGGGCGATCTTTGCCGATCCATTTTATTTGTCCGTGCTGCTCAAGACGACTCTGCTTGCGGTGGGCGTCTGCATTGTCACGACGCTGCTCGGTTATCCATTTGCACTGTGGATCCTCTCGTTGCCCGCGCGCTGGCGGCCGGCCGCAATTGCGATCGTTTTAATTCCGCTGCTCATCAATGTCGTCGTGCGCTCGCTCGGCATCGAGTTGCTCCTGGCGCCTGACGGCCTCATCAATGATGCGCTCGCGCTGTTCGGCGCTCCGGCGGCGAAGCACATGTTGTACAATTACGGGGCCATCGGCATAGGCCTGGTGCAGGTATTTCTGCCGCTGATGGTTCTGTCGCTCTATGATGTCCTTCAGGCGACGTCGCCCCGCGTGCTCGAAGCCGCACGCTGCCTGGGCGCGTCCCGCACCATGCAATTCTTCACGGTGCAATTGCCCTTATCTCTCCCCGGGCTGCGCGCCGGCCTGACCTACGTCTTTCTGATGGCGTCCACCACCTATGTGTCGGCGCGGATGCTCGGCGGTAAACAGGCCTGGACCAGCGGAATGCTGGTTTGGCAGGACGTGCTTGAGAATCTCGACGCGCAATTTGCGTCAGCATTTGCCCTGGTCATGACTTTGATTGCGATCGTCGCATCGTTGTCGATTGCGAGCGGGGTAAAGCAATTGACTCCCTGGTTGAACGGGAAGCCGGGTAAGCCATGGATGCTGCCGCGCCCGGTCGTCATCGCGATGGAGGCCATCGTGCCGGTGCTTGCACGCGCGGGTTTTGCGCTCGCATTGCTGCTGCTGTTGCTGCCGCTTGGCCTCGTCGTCGTGCAAAGCTTCAATGACGTTCCGCAGGCAGCCATGGCCGGATTCCGGCATTTCACGTTGCGTTGGTACCAGCAACTATTCGGCGATCGGCTGTATTTCGATTCGTTTTGGGTATCGGTGAGTCTCGCGGCCGGTACCAGCGTCGTCACAGTGCTGCTCGCAACATTGGCTGCCTTTGCGGTGGTACGTGGAAAATTCCCTGGCAAACCGGCGGTCGAGGTATTCTGGATGCTGCCGCTCGCGCTGCCGCAGATCGCGATCGGTCTGGGCATGCTGCGTCTGTTGCAGACATTCACCGCTGTGCCGGCTTTTCTCGGCTTGCTCGCGGTTCACGTGACGATCACATTGCCCTTTTGTATCGGCCTTTTGCGTGCATCCGTGCAGCAACTTGATCGCAGCCTGGAGGATGCGGCGGCCAATCTCGGGGCTGGTCCCGTGCGCCGAATCTTCTGGGTTATCCTGCCGTGTCTGGCGCCCGGACTTGCCGCTGCGGGGATTGTGGCGCTTCTGCTCAGCTTCGAAGAAGTGACTGTAACCAGTTTTCTGACGACCGCCCGCATGACCACATTGCCGGTGCGGATTTACGCCGAAGCGACCTACAGCCTGGAGCCGACGGTGTTTGCGATATCCTCATTGCTCATCGCGATGACCGGAATCTGCCTGTTCCTGCTCTGCCGCGTCGTGCCGCTTGATCGCGTTTTTTCGCGGTAGAGGTCATGGCTGTTGCGGTGGCTAAATTCGAGCTTGCCAATCCGCAGGACACGAGCGGAATCGCCACTTGGTTGGGCACCGGCATATCCGCCGACCAGGTTGTCGGCTTGATCGGAAAGACCGAAGGCAATGGGGGCGTCAACGATTTCAGCCGTCTCCTCGCCGATCAGGCCTACCGGCGGTTTTTGCGCAAGTTCGGCACCCGGAGTCGCGAACACATTGCCGGGATTCCGATGGTCTGGTCAGGGGGGTGCGACGGCGTGATCGCCCCACACGTGACCGTATTTGCCCGCACGCCGATGACCGGCGATCCCGGTGAGTCGCGGCTCGCGATCGGGACTGCCATCAGTGCTGAAATTCTGCCGGAGGATATCGGCCGGCCGGCCATGATCGAGAAACTCGCCGAGGGTGTGAACGTCGCGATGCGCGAGGCGGGCATCAGTGACGCCCGCGATGTGCACTATGTGCAGACCAAAACGCCGCTTTTGACGGTTGATTCACTCGCTGCCGCAGAGCGGCGCGGCAAGACTGTCGCGTGCAAAGTGCAGGAATCTTCGGGCATCTCGAATGGTACGAGCGCTCTCGGCGTTGCGGTCGGGCTTGGCGAAATCGCAATGCCGCGCGCCGACCAGATTTGCCGGGACCTCAATCTCTATTCTTCGGTTGCATCCTGTTCCTCGGGTGTCGAATTCGCCCGGGCACAGATCGTTGTGCTGGGGAATCGCAAGGGCGCGGGCGGTCAGTTTCGTGTTGGCCATGCGTTGATGGACGACATGCTCGACATGGATGGCGTTTATGCCGCGATTCGAAACGCCGGCCTTGAGCTTCCCGAGCGGCCACGCGCCGAAGATCTGCACGGCCGGCTGGTGGCTCTGTTCATCAAATGCGAGCCCAATCGCAACGCGCGGCTACGGGGCCGCCGGCAAGTGATGTTCAACGATTCCGACGTGCCATACCACCGCCACGCCAAGGCGGCCGTCGGCGGCGCCGTGACTGCGGCAATCGGCGATCCCGCCGTGTTCATTTCGGTCGATGCGATGCATTCCGGGCCGCATGGGAGCGGGCCGGCGGCCGCGATCGTGCGGTTGGGAGAATGAACGGCGGCCTGCATTCCCTAAATGTCCAGCCACTTGCGCGGATACCGTTTGCCCCCTTCGGTCAGGTGCTGGATTTTGCTCCCGGCGATATTGCCCGCCGCAATTTTGCCGCCCGGCTGTTCAACGGGCGCAACGCCGCCAATCCGAATCTGCGGGTTCAACGCACCGACCCGACGCCACTGCCATTGATGACGACCACGATCGAGCGGCATCGGCATTCCTCGCAACTGTTCGCGCCTTTATCGGGGAGCCCGTATCTCCTGATTGTTTTCCCGTCTTCGGCGGACGGTGTACCGATCCTGTCAGAGGGCCGGGCCTTTGCCGCAGGAGGCGATCAGGCGATCAACTATGATTGCGATACATGGCATCATGGTTTTCGGGCGCTCCAGCGTCCTGGAACATTCCTGATGTTGCGTTGGGAAGACGGGACGCAAGACGACGAGGAATTCCTCACCCTTCCCTCGCCGATCCGAATCGACGGTTGATTATTCCCGGTGATTAATTCCGGGCCACTGTCGTGGTTTGTCCCGATTTGCTCTCCGCCGTGACACCTTCGGGCTGCGGGTTTGCAGACTTCTGCGCCACCGCCGCGTGTTTCGGCCGCCCTTCAGCCGGAAGACTCATCATATAGGGTTTGACGGCGGGGCTGCGCGGGACCACCGACACAATGTCGATGTTTGGCATCGCAGTTTCGGCGGCCGCCGTCTGTCCGGATGCCGCCCCGATGACGAGTGCCGCAAGGATGAACTGCCTCATTTTTGGCCTTCAAGATTGATCCTGTCAGATCAATGCAAATCTCGGGCCAATCCGGCGTTTAAACGCGTTCAGACGCGCGTGAGATCAGGCAGTCTGCCGTGAAAGCAATGCTTCGTTCAGCTGATCGGCGTGCGGGGAACAACCGTAAAGCGGGACAATTCCTGCTTTGGCCGGTCCCACTGCGGTGCCAATTTCGCAGCCTGGCTGTAATCGGCGTATGCGCCGCGCAGATCGCCCGAATCCTCGCGTGCCATCGCCCGATTGAAGTAAATCTTTGCCTGTTCCGAACCCGTCAACGATAGAGCGCGTGTAAAGTCTGCTTCGGCTTCATTAGGCCGGCGTTGCAGCAACATCGCGACCCCGCGGTTGACCAGCGCTTCGGTAAGCTGGTTGTCGATTTGCAGCGCGGAATCGCTGTCGGCCACGGAATCCTGGTATTCGGCGCGGACGAGATGCAGGATCGCGCGGTTGGTGTAAGCCGCAGCCAGCCGGGCATTGGAATCACCAGCCATCCTGATCGCCGTTGTGCATGCCGAGACTTCCGAATCGGTGGCGCGGGCACTCGTCTGGGCCGATGCCGCCGCGACGGCGCAAATCTGGGCCGCATGACCAGCGGCGTAAAAAGTTGTGTAGGTCGTCGAGGCGGCGAAGGACTGAGATGCGCCGGCGGCAGAAACCGCACCCGCGAGAACCATAGCCAAACCGAGTTTCACGCAAATCTCCCTGGATTTTGTATTTGTGACTGACCGTCGAGGGAGACTGTATAAACAAGTTGGGCGGGCGCACAAGTGAAAATGCTCAGTATAAGGTCAATTGCTCAAACAATGGGCACGACTCTTACCCGATTCTTTTGTAAGCGACGTGCACAGGAAATGAGCATGTTATGCGACGGCAAAATCCGGCCAGACATGTGACCGGGCAAACGCCGTTTCATATTCCTGGGCGATATCCAGCAGCCATTCGTCGCAGCCCCCTGGCGCGATCAATTGAAAACCGACCGGCAGGTTTTCCTCATCAAATCCGGCTGGAAGAGCGATTGCAGGATGACCGCAGGCATTGACCCATGGCGTGAACACGGCGTGCCCGCGCGGCCCAACCTCGCATCCGGCGATGACGGGCGGGAAAGCTTCTTCAGCCGGCCAGGGTTGCGCCGCAGCCGCGGGCGTCATGATCAGGTCCATGCCGTCGAATGCTCGCGCTAACGCCGCGCGAAAATCGGACAGGCATCCGACTGCATCGCGATATTCGAGCGAAGACAAACGTTCTCCCGCTTCCGCCTGCATGACGAAATCGGCAGACGCAGTTCCGGAAAATGCTGGATGCCGCCGGGCAAGTGCTGCAAATCCGGCATTGGTGACATTCTGCCAGGCTGAAACCGCAGCTTCGATCGGGAAAGGCAGCCCTGCGCGATGGACACTGTACCCAAGCTGGACAAATCGATCGGCCGCGGCAGAGCACACCCGGAGAATTTCCGGATCGACTGGAGCAGCACCGAATTTGGCAGCATACAGGATGCGCGGATACCGCGGCGGCGCGCGTCGACCGGCCGGCATCATGGCCGGCTCGGCGATCGCGTCGAATAGCAGGCGTGCATCATCTGCTCTCCGCGCGATCGGCCCGACGACTTCGCAATCGAGCATCAATTGCGGAAATCCATTGCCGCGGAGTATTCGACCGATCGACGGCTTCAATCCGACCAGATTGGTATAGGCAGCAGGCCGGCGAATGGACCCGCCACCGTCTGTTGCCAACGCCAGTGGCGCGAGCCCGGCGGCAACTGCCGCGACCGCGCCACCGCTCGAACCACCAGGCGTGAGCGCGAGGTTCCACGGATTGCGGGTGACACCATAAACTGGATTTCCGGTGAATCCCCGCATCGCGAATTCCGGAACATTTGTCTTACCGAGCAGGATCGCGCCGCGGGACCGAAGTTTGGCCACAGGCAATTCGTCATGGTCCGGAATATAGCCGGCATATAAGGGAGACCCCCAGGCTGCCGGACAGTGGCGCATCAGAAGGTTGTCCTTGATCGCAACTGGAATTCCGTCGAGTGCACTTAAGGCCTGACCCGCTCGAAGCCGTGCATCACTTGCGCTTGCGGCTTCCGACGCGCCATCGAAATCGACATACACAAAGGCGTTGAGGTGCGGATTGAGGCGCCGGATGCGTTCCAGATAATGATCAAGTAATTCGTGGGCGGAAAGTGAACCTTCGCGCAGCACGGCGCCCAATTGGCGGACCGGCATGCAAAACAGGTTCGAAAGATCACCTGCGCGCATCCCGGCGCTGCGCTCAGGCGACATCCGCATAGAGTTGCCGCAAATTGGAAAGAAACGGCTCGCGCGCTTTGGCGAGCGAACCGGCGATGACATCCGCACCCGGCATAAGCGTATCCGTGGCCTCGCGCGTCAGGCGCTTCGCGAAAGCAATCCGGTCGCGCCGCTTTGCTTCGTATGCAGTACAAACCTGGTCCTGGCTCGCCGGCGCATTGCCTGCAATATGTGCGGCGGCCAACGCATCTTCGATGGCCTGGGTCGCACCCTGGCCAAGCGTCTGGTACATGGCGTGCGCCGCGTCCCCGAGCAGCAGCACGCGCCGGTCAAGCGCATGATGGACGGTCTCGATTTCCTGCGTGCGGGCCCAGTTCATGCTGTCCATATGGCGGTCCATGAGGTTCAGCATCCACTTGACGGCCGGACTTGCGGAGCCGCTCCTGGGTTCGAAAAAGCGTCGCTGCGCCTGCGGGGTTTTCAGATATCGGGGTACGGATCCGCTACCGGCGAGCGGAAACGATCCGGCGATATAGGCGTAATCGCCCGGGAGCCGAAAACTCAGCAGTCTCGCATTGCCGCAGAAATATTGTCCGTAGTCGTCGATCGGACATTGGCTGTCGCGCACGAGCAGGCGCCAGGTGCCAATCCCGGGATAGACCGCACGCGGCGGACCGTCCACCACTTCGCGCAGCCGGCTGTAGCGGCCATCCGCGGCAACCAGCAGATCGAACGAACCCTCCCGAATCAATTCGCCGGCGCTGGTGCGAAACACAGGGACCAACCGTCCTTCGGCGTCCTGCTCCAAGGCCTCCAGCGACCGGTCATAGTGAGTGCAGGCCGCGCTTGCCGATCGAAGGACGTGGTACAGGTGGGACCACCGGATACGTAACCCTGGCTCCTCCGCCACGTCCGACAGGTCAAGATCGATCAGCTTCGTTCCATCGGTGAGCGCAATCAGCCATCGCCGCCAAGGCAGGGAGACCGTGACCAATTCCTGCAATTCGCGGCAGCCGCCGCGCCGCAAAGCCTTGACGGCATTGGGTCCGATATTCAGCCCGGTGCCCGCTTCGTCGCGGCCATTGTCCGCAATGCGATCGAACGCATGAATCGAAACGGCCGGAGAATTCCGCATGAGGGTGGCGGCGAACAGACTGCCCGCAACCCCGGTACCGATCACGCCAATTCTCATGCGGTGTCCAAAACTGGCAGCCCGAAAACTGATCGCCCCACGCGGCTGAACTCCGCTGATTTTTTGTGCAGGGGACAATACGTCAATTGCCCTATGGGTTTGTCCGGAACGCGATGATTAGGTCTCGCACAACAGGCCCGTGTATGAAAAAGGCAGGCCGTGGCAAGTGTCGAATGCGAAATTTCCGTAGGCAGCCCGGTCCAAGCCGAGGCTGCGCTTTGGCGCAGTCTGGCGCGAAGCCGTGGCGCGGTGAATGTCGGTTTCAAAAGGCGCGGATCAGCGACGGTTTTAGATAATCTCTATCAATCCGGATGCCTCAAACTCCGCATGCCCGTGCCGGAGAATCGGGCCTCGCCAGATGCGATTGTCATCAACACATCGGGCGGATTGACCGGAGGCGACGAAATCTCGCTCGCTGCACGCTGGCAGAGCGGAACGTCGGCGGCGCTGTGCAGCCAGGCGGCAGAAAAAATCTACCGGTCATCCGGAGGACAGGCGGTTGTGTCGAACCGGCTCGATGTGCAGGAAGGGGCCAGCGCGGAATGGCTCCCGCAGGAAACAATCATTTTCAATCAGGCGCGGCTGTGCCGGAAATGCGAAGTCAGCGTAGCGGGTGGTGGACGCTTTCTCGGCCTTGAGACCGTCGTCTTCGGTCGCGCGGCGATGGGCGAGGAGGTCAACTCCGGTGACGTGCGCGACGGCTGGCGCATTTTCCGGGCGGGCCGGCTCGTCTATGCGGATGTGTTTCACATCGACGGCGTGATTTCGGCGCGGCTGGACAGATCCGCAATCGGCGCTTGCGCCCGTGCGTTCGGAACGATTCTTTTGATAGCCGGGGAAAACCTTGTTGCCCTCGTGGAGCAATTGCGGGAGGTCTTTGTAATGGCCCGCGGCAGAGCGGCAGCGACCCAGTGGAACGGAGTGCTTGCCGTCCGCTTCCTCGCACGCGATAGCGAAATCCTCAGACACGACATGGTGTTGGCGCTCAGCATATTGCGTGGCAGACGGCCATTGCCCCGCCCGTGGAATTGCTAGCAGTGGAGGAGCCGAATGCATCTCACCCCGCGCGAGAAGGACAAGTTGCTGATTTCAATGGCCGCGCTGGTGGCACGCCGCCGATTGGAGCGCGGCGTCAGGCTGAATTACCCGGAAACGGTCGCCGTGATCTCCGATTTCATCCTGGAAGGCGCACGCGATGGCAATGCAGTCGCCGATCTGATGCACCGCGGCGCGCAATTGCTGTCGCGCGAAGAGGTGATGGAAGGTGTTGCCGAAATGCTTCCTGACATTCAGGTCGAGGCGACGTTTCCGGATGGAACGAAACTGGTGACGGTGCATGAACCGGTCCGGTGACTCTGCAATCATTCCTGGGGAATTGATGCCGGCCGCGGGTGAAATCGAGCTGAATTCAGGCTTGCCGTACCTGGTGCTGACGGTCGCCAATTCGGGTGACCGGCCGATTCAGGTCGGCAGCCATTATCATTTCCACGAAACCAATCCGGCACTGCTGTTCGATCGTGAAAAAGCGCGTGGTTTGCGCCTCGACATTCCGGCCGGGACGGCGGTGCGCTTCGAGCCGGGCCAGAAACGCGAAGTCCGTCTGGTGCCGTTCCGCGGTACAAGGACGATTATTGGATTCCGCCAGTCCATCATGGGCCCACTGGATCCTGGACCGGGTTAAGTATGTCCTACCGCATGTCCCGTGCAGCCTATGCCGGCATGTTCGGTCCCACGACGGGCGACCGCCTGCGGTTGGCCGACACCGATCTGATTATCGAAATCGAAAGCGATAGCTGCATTCCCGGCGAGGAAGTGAAATTCGGCGGCGGAAAAGTCGTCCGTGACGGAATGGGGCAGTCGCAACTGCCGCGCAGTTCAGGCGCCGTGGATACGGTGCTGACCAATGCCGTGATCATCGATCATTGGGGAATCGTGAAGGCGGACATCGGGCTTCGCGACGGGCGCATTGCCGCAATCGGCAAAGCCGGGAATCCCGACGTACAGCCGGGTGTAAATATCGCGATCGGTCCGGGGACCGAGATTATCGCCGCCGAAGGCAGGATCGTGACCGCTGGCGGGATCGACGCACATATCCATTATATCTGCCCCCAGCAGGCCGAAGAGGCCATCTCCAGCGGCGTGACGACACTCATCGGCGGCGGCACCGGGCCGGCGACCGGGACCAACGCGACAACCTGTACGCCGGGGCCGTGGCACCTGGAGCGGATGTTGCAGGCGGCCGAAGGACTGCCGGTCAATTTCGCATTCGCCGGAAAGGGCAACGCGAGCCGTCCGGAAGCGTTGATCGAACAAGTCCAGGCCGGCGCGGCGGCGCTCAAACTGCATGAAGACTGGGGCACGACGCCCGCCGCTATCGATTGTTGTCTCGACGTTGCCGACCGCTTCGACGTCCAGGTGATGATCCACACCGACACGTTGAATGAATCCGGCTTTATTGAAGATACGATTGCGGCGTTCAAAGGACGGACGATTCACTCGTTCCATACCGAAGGCGCCGGCGGCGGTCATGCGCCCGACATTATCAAGATCGCCGGGTTCCCCAATGTCATCCCGTCTTCGACCAATCCTACTCGTCCATTCACGGTGAACACGCTGGACGAGCACCTCGACATGCTGATGGTGTGCCATCATCTCGATCCGGCCATTCCCGAGGATGTAGCGTTTGCGGAAAGCCGGATACGACGGGAAACCATTGCCGCCGAGGACATACTGCATGATCTCGGTGCGCTTTCGATTATTTCCTCTGACAGTCAGGCGATGGGCCGTGTTGGCGAGATCCTGATCCGCACCTGGCAAACGGCGCACAAAATGAAGGTCCAGCGCGGCCGGTTGCCGGACGAGACCGGCGACAATGATAATTTTCGGGTCAAACGTTTTGTGGCGAAATACACGATCAATCCGGCGCTGGCTCAGGGTCTGGCGCACGAAGTTGGTTCGGTCGAGCCGGGAAAGTTCGCCGATCTTGTGGTGTGGCGGCCGGCATTTTTCGGCGTGAAACCGGATCTCGTGCTGAAAGGTGGAAGCATCGCTCATGCGCTGATGGGCGACCCCAGCGCCTCGATTCCGACGCCGCAACCGGTTCATTACCGGCCGATGTTTGCGAGCTTCGGACGCGCGCTGGCGGCAAGCTGCATCACATTCGTCTCGCGCGCGGCGCAGGACTCGGGCGTCGGTGAAAAGCTCGGACTGTCGAGACGTGTTTCGGCGGTGGCAAATACCAGAAGCGGGATTGGAAAACGAACCATGATTCACAATTCCGCATTGCCGAAAATCGATGTCGATCCCGAAACCTATGAAGTGCGCGCCGACGGTGAACTTCTGATTTGCGATCCGGCGACTACGCTGCCTTTGGCGCAACGCTATTTCCTGTATTGAGATGGAGATGCAGCGAGGCGATCGAATCCTGCGGAAAAACGGCTTCGACCCGGCCGAAGCAAAGGATCGCGTGACGCTGGAATATGAGAATCGCCACCGGCGCCGATTCCGGCTCTTCACCGAACAGCACCGCGACATTCTGCTCGACCTCGAACAATGCGAGCACATGCGCGATGGGGACGCCATCGTACTCTGTGACGGGTCGCTGGTGCTGGTCTGCGCCCGTCCGGAAGAACTGCTGGAGATCACGGCGGAAAGCGATCTGCTGATGCGCATTGCGTGGCATCTCGGAAATCGCCACCTGGCTGTGCAATTCGCCGATGGGAAATTGCTGATCCGCCGTGATCACGTCATCGCCGACATGGTGTGCCGGCTGGGTGGCGAGGTGCGGCCCGTGCTGGCGTGCTTCGATCCTGAGAGCGGCGCCTATGCCGCGCATGGCGGAACGTCATGAGTGAGCGTTCGCTGTACCGGTTGATGACCTGGCTGTCACCAGCCTTTCCGACAGGTTCGTTCGCCCATTCCAGCGGCCTCGAATGGGCCATCGCGGAAGGTTTTGCCGCCAACCGTCCCGAACTCGAGTCCTGGTTGGAGGATTTCCTTGCGGCCGGCGGCGGACGCAATGATGCGGTTCTTTTCATTCACGCCTGGCACCTGGCTGCCCGACGTGACCGGGAGTCGCTGAACACGCTTGCAGAGCTTGCGGCCGCGCTTCATCCATCGCGCGAGAGATGGTTTGAAGCGGTGGCCCAGGGCGCTGCATTCCGGCGCATCGCCCTGTCCACTGCGCCGTGCTTCGCACTCGATATGCTCACGCCCATTCCCGATGAAGAGCTCTGCTATCCCGTTGTCGTGGCGGTTCTGGCTGCGGGGCATGCGATCACGCCCGGTACCGCTTTGACCGGCTATCTGCACGCGATCATCGGCAATCTGGTTTCCGCGGCTCAGCGGTTGATCCCATTGGGCCAGACCGACGGGCAAGCCGTTATCGCTGCGCTCGAACCGGCTGTGCATCGCTTGGCGCAATGGGCGCTTACACTTCCCGGCAGCGATCCCTTCGAGCAGATCGGTAGCGCGACTTTGATGGCGGATTTCGCGTCATTGGCGCATGAAACCCAATATACGAGGTTGTTCCGGACATGAATCACGTCGCGACGAACGGACAGAGAAAATCTCCACTGCGCGTGGGAATTGGTGGACCGGTTGGCTCCGGCAAGACGGCGCTGATGGATGCGCTTTGCCGTCAATTGCGCAATCGTTACGAGATCGCGGCAATCACGAACGACATCTACACAAAAGAGGATGCGGAATTTCTCACCCGTGCCGGATCGCTTCCGCCGGAACGCATCGCCGGAGTGGAAACCGGCGGTTGCCCGCATACGGCAATTCGTGAGGACGCTTCCATGAATCTTGCGGCGGTTGCCGAAATGCACCGGCGCTTCCCGAACCTTGATCTTGTGCTGGTGGAGTCCGGCGGCGACAATCTGGCCGCGACGTTCAGTCCTGAGCTTGCCGATTTCACCATCTACGTCATCGATGTCTCGGCGGGTGACAAGATTCCGCGAAAGGGCGGCCCCGGAATCACCCGGTCCGATCTGTTGGTCATCAACAAGATCGATTTGGCCCCGATGGTCGGTGCAAATCTCGAAGTCATGGATCGAGATGCGCGCAAAATGCGCGGGACACGTCCATTCGTGTTCACGAATATCCGGAGTGGAATTGGCGTTGAGGAAATCGCCCGCTTTGTCGAGGTGGTGGGTGGCCTGATGGCAGCAGAGCAGTATTGCTGATTGGCACTGTTCTTGCGGGTCGTCGTCGACGGGCGGCCAGATCCGGCCTTCGGACTGGCATTCGTGCCGCCGATTGAGGCGTGTTGCGTAAAAATTGGGCATGAACATACAAGCCGTACGGACCGGCTCTCGCTCTGTGGAATTCTCCGGGGAGGGCGCCATGAACCCGGCGCCGCTCAGGCGCATGGCTCGCGTTGCCGAAATCGTGCATTCGGTGGTTGGGGATTCGCGCGCCGGAAGGTTTGGCGCGATCTTTGCCCCTCCCGTGCTGCTGATTGCGCTGGCCCTCACCGCCATTGCGTCGCTTTACGGTGCAGCGGCGCCCGAAGCGAGCGGCGCAGTCCAGTCAAGTCTGCTGGCCGCGTTCGCCACTGTCACGGCGGTCGCCGCGTTCGCCTCGTGGCTGCTGCTGCTGGCGCAGGAGCAGCAAAAGCAATCGCAGCAGCGATCGGAACTCCATACCGAAATGCTCATGCGCGAGATCGAGGCGCACGAGAAGACGGATGCGCAGCTGCAAAACGCGAAGGAGCGCGCCGAATCCGCGAATATTGCAAAGACACGGTATGTCGTCGGTATCAGCCATGAGCTGCGCACGCCGCTGAACGCGATCTTCGGTTATGCACAGCTGCTCGAACGGGATTCAAAGCTGCTGAAGCCCCAACTGGAGTCGGTGCGGGTCATCCGGCGTAGTGCTGAACATCTGGGCAATCTGGTCGACGGACTTCTGGATATATCGCGCATTGAATCGGGATTTTTCCGGCTCACTCCGGCGCCGGTCGATTTCATCGAATTCCTCGACCAGTTGGCCGATATGATGCGGCCGCAAGCTGCCGCCAGGGGCATCGGCTTTCACTACGAGCCGACGGCGCATCTGCCGCAATTCGTGAATGTCGACGCGAAGCGCTTGCGGCAAGTACTCCTTAATCTTCTGTCGAACGCGATAAAGTACACGCAGGTGGGCGGCGTTACGTTGCGCACGCGGTACGCCAGCCAGGTCGCCACGTTTGAAGTTGCCGACACGGGAATCGGCATTGCCAGTGAAGATATTGACCGGATATTCGAACCGTTCGAACGTGGACGTCTGAGCGCCGTGCGTTCGATCCAGGGGACCGGGCTCGGCCTCACAATCGCCCACTTGCTGACGTCGTTTATGGGTGGCGAGCTGACTGTTGAGAGCACTCCCGGCAAGGGCAGTACTTTCCGGGTCAAGGTGCTGTTGCCGAGTGTCGATTCCGCCGGCTCCGGGATCGCAGACCATCCGCCGGTGCGCGGCTATCAGGGCCGGCGAAGAAAGATTTTGATCGCCGATGATGATCCGGCACATGTCCAATTGCTGACCGACATCCTGTCGCCTCTCGGATTTGACCTGTTGTCTGCGGGTGATGGCGGGGCGGCAATTGCGGCGGCCATAGAGGAACGTCCCGACGCCATTTTGCTGGACATTACAATGCCGGATATGAGCGGTTGGGCTGTCCTGCAGGAACTGCGGAAATCTCCCGCCGCCGGCGCGGCGATTGTCATGGTTTCGGCAAATGTCCACGAACTGCGCATGGTGAGACGGAGCGATAGCCAGCAGAACGCATTTCTCGCCAAGCCAATCGACATCCGGCAATTGCTGGAACGCCTGGAGGACGTACTCGGCCTTGAATGGACTTATGAGTTGCCGCTTCCCATCAGGCGCGCGCTCGATTCACCGGGTTTTCCGCAAATCGCGCACGGCGTCGATGCCGACAGCATCATCGCGCTGTGCCGGATTGGACATGCAAGCGGTGTCGCCGCGCGGATCGACGAGCTGGAGCGGCACCAACCCGAGGCCGCACCCGCAATCG
>JAGWSK010000038.1 GCA_028869355.1 Alphaproteobacteria bacterium
GGTCTCCGGACTAGCGTCAGATGTTGTGTGACTGACGAGCTCGTCCGCCGAGCTTCGTCCAAGCGATCAACTGCGTAAATTCTGGGGACACAATACTGAATTGACGGGGCGGACCTCATCGCGTCAAATTGGCTCATGGCGCGAATGGCCCGTATCGTCGCAACAGGCGTGCCGCATCATGTGACGCAGCGCGGTAATCGCCGGCAGTGGGTGTTCTTTTCCGATTCCGATTACGAATGCTACCGCGCGATGCTCGCCGAGGGCTGCCGCAAGGCCGGCGTGGAGGTGCGAATCAGCCAGCGCTATTATTATGCTAATTATTAAGTATAGTGTCCCCCGAATTTTTGTGCACCACAACCTGGTCGCTCACGCGGCCCATGTAGATTTCAACGCTCGCTTTATCGTCACAATGCACAGCGATACTGACAGTCGGCCCTAGTGTATCCAGCGCCAGACGCCCGCCGCCCAGCCCGAAAGCGGGATATGAACCCAGCTTACGGCGAGCCAGATGACGAAGCCGCCGCCGAGCGCGTGCATTCCAAACCCGCTCAGCCGAGCCTTGCCGCTCACGATGGCCGCGAACGGCAGATAGCTGGTTTTCGCCTCCCAGGCCGGCCAGAGACGAGGCTCCAGCCGCGCCTTCTTGCGGTCCTGCAGCGCGGCGCCCACTAAGGCCAGGATAGTGACGGCCAGGGCGACGACGATGTTTTTCATCATCGGATAGACTGCTATGTGGCACAGCCCCCAGAGGGCGAACGCCCACATCATCGGATGGCGAGTGATCGTGAATACGCCGCGCGCCGTCTCGGGGAACTTCGCGGCGCCGCCACCAGTCGGCAGGGCCGGGTTGCGAACGATGGACCCCATGAGCAGGATCGATGCGAATAGCATCACGACCGTCGCCCCCGCCCACACCCCGTCTCCAACCGGCCAGAGCAGAGCTGTCGGCGGCGCAGACCGATACGCCAGGACCATCCACAGTAGCGTCGCCGCCGCCACAAGCGAGTAGATGCCCTGAAAGACACGCTCTCCGACAACCTTGACTATGGGTCGCCGAAGCGGATGCGAAAGCAGCAAATGCGTGCCGACGAAAGAGATGGTGGCCAGCTGAAGCATGATCATAATGCGATTTGGCTCAAGGTCGATGTCACGGTCAGTTGCCTATAAATTGGAGGATCAGCGCGTTGGCGGCCTCGGACTGCTCAAGAGGTACGAGATGCGCGGCGCCAGGGACCTCCACGTGCCGTGCGTTCGGCAATTTCGCGACGATCCGGCGGCTCATGGCCGATGGCAGGATGGTGTCTTCGCCCCCGATACGACAAGCGTGGGCGCGGTCACATTGAGCAATGCGTCGAGGACGCCATCCCGGTCGACGAGGACTGAACGCACAGTCTTGATGACGGCGCGGCGATTCCAGGATCGAAACCGAGACGCGATATTTTCCCCGATCTGCGGCTTGTCGCGCCGTGTGCCCGCGCTGAGCTGCAGCGATAAAAGCATGTTGATCGTCAACGTAGATGGGACCGAGGACGGTGGATACGATCATTGTGACACCATGCCGCTTACAGTGTACACGTAGGTGTGTACACTGTAAGTGGGAACGTGCCAAGTGGAAACGCAAGACGGACTTCGAACGACGTTGATCGCAGCGGCGCTCGAGATTTTGGAGGCCGAGAAGGCGGAACCCAGCCTACGTGCGGTGGCGCGTGCGGCAGGAGTGTCTGCCATGGCCCCCTACAGGCATTTCACCGATAAGGCCGCCCTGCTTGCTGCCGTCGCGAACCGAGGTTTCGAGATTTTACGGGACGAGTTGGTCGCGGCCGACAACTCGCCTGACGCTAGCGAAGCCTTGTTTGCCCAAGGCATGGCTTTTATCGACTTCGCCCGAGCCCATCCGGCACTATTCCGGCTGATGTACAGCGATCACTACGGCGGCGCAGTCACCGACGCTGTCCGGGCCACGTACGAGGTCTTAGCTAGACGCGTGGCCGGGATACGGCCCGAACACGTCGCCGCCGCCACGCTCGCCTGCCGGTCATTGGCGCAGGGTTTGGCGACAATAGTACTGGACGGGAGACTCGCACCAGCAGGGCCGGGCGATATCGCGATAGCAGTGCGGCTCCTGGTCTCCGGACTAGCGTCAGATGTTGTGTGACTGACGAGCTCGTCCGCCGAGCTTCGTCCAAGCGATCAACTGCGTAAATTCCGGGGACACAATACTGAATTGACGGGGCGGACCTCATCGCGTCAAATTGGCTTATGGCACCAATGGCCCGTATTGTCGCAACACGCGTGCCGCATCATGTGACGCAGCGCGGCAATCGCCGGCAGAAGGTAAGTATAGTGTCCCCGGAATTAACAGCGCGGGAGCGCCGTGGTTCACTCGACGCGTTTGTTCTAAACTGATGCGGCGGCATAACGGAGGATGGCGAAATGAGTCAAATGAAATGTTTCAATCCCGTGGCTGCCACTCTGATTGCGATTGAAACAATGCTGATCTGCGCGCAAACGCAGGCGGCACCCGCACTCAACGCGTGCTCGCTTCTCACGCAGGCCCAGGTCGGCGCTGTTCTCGGCACGAGCGTCGGCGCGGGACTTGGAGCTGCGTCAAACATCTGCATATGGCGGGGTACGCCACCCAAAAGAGTCCTACTTACGCTGCACCCACCGGGACAGTTCGCAGCCTTTAAAACGCCATTTGGGGGGGTTACTAAAGTGGCTGTCGGCGGCGTGGGTGATGACGCCGTTTCAGGCACGGACAAAGCCGCCACGACGCTGTCAGTGAAAAAAGGCGACGTCGTGTTTGTCATTACTGTTGCCGGTTTTCCGGATGAGCAGATCAAGTCTATGGAGAAAGCTCTCGCGCTGAATATCGTCGCAAAGCTGTGAGTCTTCAGTCCGTAACCGTCGCTGTCGGGAATTCTGGGGACACAATACTGAATTGACGGGGCGGGCTCATCGCGTAAAAATTGGCTCATGGCGCGAATGGCCCGCATTGTCGCAACAGGCGTGCCGCATCATGTGACGCAGCGCGGCAATCGCCGGCAGAAGGTGTTCTTTTCCGATTACGAATGCTACCGCGCGATGCTCGCCGAGGGCTGCCGCAAGGCCGGCGTGGACGTGCGAATCAGCCAGCGCTATTATTATGCGAATTATTAAGTATAGTGTCCCCGGAATTACGAACTAACGTGGGGCGTACCGGTTGAAGATGTAGTCCTGGCCAGCGACTTTGCCGTGGCAGGCAAAGCCGCAGATCGTGCCCGACCCCAGCGGCGTTGTGGTCTGCTTCGCCGGGTCGTTCGCGAAGAAGGCGTAGGCCCACCCCTTGGTGTTCGGGAAGCGCTTGGTGTCCTTCACGATGAACTCGATGGCCTGCAACCCGTTCGGCTTGGCGATGGGACCGGCCGGCGATGTCTGATCGACCGTTCGCATATATTCCAATTTCACGATCCGCGATCCTTCGGGAAAGGCCTGCCCGTCGGCGGGAAGACCGCTTTTGAACGCGCGCATCATCGCCGGGTTGGCCGCGATGATCTTCAGCCGCCCTTCATTCTGCGTGACGGTCACCGTCTCCAATGACTCGTAACCCTTGAATTCCGCGAAGGTGAGGCCGTCCGGAATCCGGAGCGCGGAGCGGTCTTGCTGGGCCAGCGCCACGCCCCCCAGAACGGCGATCAAGGCCGTCGCCAGAAGGGCGGCTGATATGGTGACGTTCTTCATCGTCCATTCCTCCGATTTGCGGGGACAAGGTTCGCGCGTGCGCTGCGTGGAGCGAGGGATCAGGAAAAACGAGACTCAGACTCTTTTGAAGAACGCCGCGCACCAGGCCGTGGATGGCACGGTTCTGCCGCCATACATTGAGCATTTGCCCTCAGTGGTGCCGGCGTCGGCCTGGAAAAACGCGCAACCCGAGCAGGACTGCCCGGCTTCATAGGTGGGATATTTCGCCTTATCGACCGTGGAGGCGTTGAGGTGAAAGCCCAGTGCGGAAGCTGCCGGATCGTTCTCCGTGACGGCCTGGGTGGTCTGCGCCTGGCTGGCGGCGGAACCGCAGATAGCCGCGATGATGACGGCGCTTGATGTGAAAAATGAGCGGCGGGAGATATCCATTTGTGACTCCTTTGATTGCTGGCCCAATGACGAAAAGGCAACGACGCAATTATGGAGTGCTGACAAGGATGTTGTCGGATCGTAATCCGCTCGAGTGCGAATGGAAAGGGCCGCGTGTCACGAAACAATCGGGGTCGGAGTGAGCTGGCCCTGGTTTCAATGTTTACCGCGGCTATTTGCTCTGGCCGAATTCCTCAGCGTGCACTTTGTGAAAGTCGTCTTCAACCTGCTCAATGAGTATCGGAGAGAACAGTGACGCCCCCGCGTCCTTCAACGCCGCCAATTGTGCCCGAAGAGCTCCGCGCACGTTTTCGTTATAGGCGTCTTCGGCCGTGTATCTCTTCTGCAGATCGAAAACCGGAGGGGGAGGCGGCGGCGCTTTCGATAACGCGGTCTTGAGCGAATCCTGCGAGTTCTGGATCAACGCAACGAAATCCGATTTGAGAGTTGACCGGTTGATTTTTCCGGTGGCAGTCGCGGCATAGATCGCTTTCGAACAGAACTCGACAAAGTTCGCGACCAGACCGTCCGCCCGTTGATAGCCCTCAGCAAGAAAATCGGCGTCATTCACGGGCGCAGGCACGACGTTGGTATATCTGTAAGGCTCATAGAGGAACTCTTGCAGCTTCAGGTGATTGGTGAGCGCCGGTACCTCGTATGACATGATGCCGTTCAGCTTGATGCTGCACGGAAGCGCGTGCGCCGCGCAAGTTTTATCGACACTGCGTCCCCGATCGTCCTGGACCCGGGCACCGGATTTTGTAATCGTGAGTTTGCCTGGCGGGACCAGATTGGCCGCCTTCATGAGCGCGAGATCGACGCCGGCAATCAATGACATCCGCGCCCGCGCGATAGCATGGTTCGAAAGTTGCGCCCGGCTCATGAACGCCTTTGCCGCATTTTCTACGTTGGCGCTCCGATAATCCCACTCGTGGGGCAAATTTCTGCGCGACATGGATACCCTCCCGCCACAGCAAAAATGGAGAACTCAGGTTGGCCAATTCGAATGATGCAAGCGTGTGCCCGCAGTTTACCATGGCCAACAAACCAGAGTTAATGACGAGCAGAGGTAATGTGAGAAATAAACAATTGGTGTTCGGAGTGGATGTCACTGGCGTGCGCTGTCTCGCGACCCGTCGCGGGCTGCCATGCCATGCGTTTGCCCTGATGCCAGAATTGTCCGCCCGGCACGTTTGATGTCGTGAGCGTGGGGAGCGCGATGTGCTAAGCGGAGGTCCAAAGGAAGACGATGGTCGCGGCGAATCCGAGCGTCGTGCGGATTGAATGGAGTGATCCCCACTTCATGATCATGCTCCTGGTTTCGGGTCCGGCAGTCTCCGTCGCCATAAGCGACCTGTTTGTCGGCATGATCCCGAACAAAGTGACGGGCCAGTTCGCGAGCATCAGCACGCCGCCGATGAGCCAGCCCAGGTTGCCGGTCTGCAACCATGCGAAGAAGCCAAGCAGGAATCCGGCGATGGCAAGCGGAGCCTGCATCAAGGTGCCCCGCTTGTAGGCAGGCTTCCATTCCATCAGGAGGGCCTGGTTATCAAGAAGCAGCCGCGCCGGCTGTTCACAGACGTTGACGTACAACGCGGCCCCCGCGAATACGGCGGCCACAACGAGCGCTAGTTGACCGGACAGCATGATCCTTCTCCTGGCTGCACGGCGGCTGTCGGGTTCACTCTCATCAGGGATTGGCTCGAAATCGGAGCGGGTGTTGCGCCACTTTGTCAGCCGCGGGCGGGCCGAGTGGGACACAGACTCAAGGCTTTGGCAACCTGGATAATTCGCCTAAACTCTGAACATCGGAGGAGCGCGCCATGCATGTAAAGCAACTGATCGGTAAGCATCCGGGCTTCAAGGGTGAAGCGAATGCTGCGCTGATTCGCTGCATCGAAGAATGTTATGATTGCGCTCAAGCCTGCGCGTCCTGCGCCGATGCCTCTCTCGCCGAAGACGACGTCAAGATGCTCGCCCGCTGCGTCCGGCTCAACCTCGACTGCACCGATATGTGCGCTGCGACCGGCGCGATTGCGACCCGGCACCTCGTAAGCGAAAGCCCGATACTGCGGGAGATCCTTGTGGCTTGCGCGCTGGCGTGTCAGCGCTGCGAGGAGGAATGCCTGAAGCACGCAAGCCATCACGCCCATTGCCGCGTTTGTGCCGAGGTATGCGCGAGCTGCCGCAAGGCGTGCGAGGCAGCCATCGCTTCGATCGTTGTGTAGGCTTCGTGGCACTGCCGCCCGGCTGCAGCCGGGCTTTTAGTTTATGCGCAGCGTCCGATCATGACCCCGGGAATGTCGCACTGCCCGGCGCATTCGACGAGATTCGCGCTGCCTGCCGTCGGGGCGTTCGCCCCGCCGGAACAGGCGTGTCCACCGGAGCCGGGACAACATGCAGCGCAAAGGGAATGCCTTCGCCGGCATGACCAGCGACGGTTCGGCCTCGCCTTTGCGGGCGAGCGCAAATGGAGATGTTTCCGGCGCCATCACCGGGGACGGTTTGGTGCTGCCTTTGCCGACCAGCAGACCACCCGTCAGACTCGCGAAATTGCCGCTCACGTGATCGCTCCACTCTTCAGCCAGCCTGAAGAATCGCACGGGCTCTTCCGGCGGTACACTGAAAACTAGAATCCTAGTTAATTTCGATGTTTCGCTCCGCCGTGCCAGTGGGGCTATGCATCAACATTAACTAAGAATTTAACTTTCAGTGTACGCCCGGGCAAAGTTCAGGCACCTAAGTCCCTGGTGAAGATGTGCTCGACCAAGAGGAGATCGCGATGGTCTATCGCCGCTCGGACTGGCGTTTCGAGAGAACGCAATCCCGTGACTTTGCATCAGTGCCATGGGCTCAGCCGGTAACTGGATGGCTGGCCAGGGTTTGGGCCATCTTGATGGGAGACGCCTATCAATATCTGTAAATCAGCTGGCATTGGCGCCGCTGACGGGCGGCGGCGGAGAACAATCGCGTCAGACCAAGCTGATTACCGTTTCTCATTTTCCCCATCGCCAGCCGGCAGGAAGCGGAACAATCCGGCGAACAATTGGGGCCGGGGTCGATATATTTGTCGATATATTTAGTGTCTGTTGTTTTGCGACCGCCCCCCGTGATGGCGTGTGGTGCTCAGCCAAACAGGTCCGGCAGGCCCCCGACATCGATGTCGGACGTATCCGTCCGCGGCTTACGCCGCATCATGGCGTACGTCCATTTCTGCCGTTTGGTGTTGAAAGTGGCGATCGGCATCTCCGAGTTCGGGCCGTTTTCAGGGTCGTGGTAAATCACGGTTCCATCGTCCCTGGTGCCGATAATCACCGACGCGTGGCCGTAGGTCGAGCCGTTGTGCGTCTTCATCCAGTAAAAAAAGATCGGCCCATATTTGCGCAGAATTCTTTCCAGATTGACGACCGTGAAATCGAAGCTGTCGGCGCAACGGGGAACGGGCTGAAGGCCTTCCCGTTCGGCCAATAGCTCATGTTCGTTTTGCCCGGTGACACCGTGTAGCTGGAGGCAACCCCAGGCCCGATCGCTGCCTGTCGCTGCGTGGCCCTGGACATTTGGGCTTTGACCGATGCTTCCCAGGTATTTCGACAAGGCCTTGCGCTGCTCCTTGGTCAAGCTCCCGGAATGGAGTTCCGGCACGCCCATGCGCGGTCCCTGCTCGAAGTAGTAGGCCACCATGCAAGCGCTGCAGTACCAGCAACCGGTGTAGTCATTTCTGCCGCCGCCGTAGTTGAGCTGACTTACAAACGGCACATCGAGGTAAACAGCCATATCTTTAAATCTCCCCTGGACGCGACTGCCCTGCACAGAATTCAGCACGATCGCGGGCCAAACGCCAGCCGTTCCAGTTGCCCGGCCGCCATCGGACTTTCCCGCTGCGGATAGTGAAGTGTCGCGCTATGTCGAGACGCTTCCGGGCGGGCGTACGCATCGGATCTTCAAGATCATAGCAGCGGCTTGAGATTATCCATCATCGTGGGAACAAACTCCGACACTGTGGGATGAATGTGCATCGCGCGTTGCATCACCGTATAAGGCGCCTTCGCGTACATGATATCGAGTACGCAATGGATGACCTCGTCACATTCGAGACCCAGGAACGAGGCGCCCAATATCTGTTTACTGTCCCGGTCGACAAGGATTTTCATGGACCCCCTGGTCTCACCTCGTTCACGCGCGCGCATGACGTCCTTCATTGCCAAAGTCGAGATCAGCGCAGGCCTGCCCGTCTTGCGGACTTCCGCTTCCGTCATCCCGGCGCGGCCAAGTGGTGGATCGGCGTAGAGCGCGTAGGCAGTGACGCGGCCGGTTACTCGCCTGTGATCGTGGTCGAGAAGATTCGCTGAGACGATCTCGAAATCATTATACGATGTGTGCGTGAAGGCGCCCCGGCCATTGCAGTCGCCCATCGCCCAGACGCCGGAAATGTTGGTGCGCAATTGGTCATCCACCACGATGTACCCGCGCGCGTCAGTGGCGATACCCGCTTTGTCGAGGCCAAGGTCGTCGGTGTTCGGCCGCCGGCCGGTCGCAATCAGCAGATGGGTTCCGGAAATCTGCGAGATTCTCCCTGTCGTTTCGATTTTCGCCGCGATCGAATCTCCCTGCTTCTCCACACTGGTCATCTTGCTGTTGACGCGCACGTCGATGCCATCTTCCTCGAGAAAATCGGCAACGGCTTGTGAGACGTCCTCGTCCTCCCGGGAAATCAAGCGCGGTCCGAACTCGATCACGGTGACCTCGCTTCCGAAACGACGATAGGTCTGGGCAAATTCAAGCCCGACGTAACTACCGCCCAGGATCAGGAGGCGTGAGGGGAGGAAATCAATGTCCATCATCGAGCTGTTGGTGAGGTATGGAATCTGGTCGAGACCGGGTATCGGCGGAATTGCGGCTCGCGCGCCGGCATTGATGAAAATCTGGTCGGCCGCGAGCATGGAATCGTTCACAGCCACTTTCTTTTCCGCAACAAAGCGGCCGTGGCCTTCGTAAACCGTGCATCCTTGCAAGGTCTTCAATGATTGCTCGACGCCATTGCGGTACACAGCCACGATGGCATCCTTTCGCGCCTTGACTGCCTTCATGTCGACATTGACCGCCCCTTCGATCCTGACACCATAATCAGCGGCGCGGCGTGCAAGATGTGCAACATAGGCGCTCGCGGCCATCGTCTTGGTCGGAGTACAGCCCGTGTTCACGCATGTACCGCCGAATAGCTTGCGTTCGATGATCGCGACCTTGCGGCCCGCAGCCACCAATCGCCGCGCCAGGGCCGGCCCGGACTGTCCGGTGCCAATGATGATCGCGTCGTAGTTCGGCATGATGGATCTCCGATGTTCCGGGCAATCGATCACTCAACGCCATTGCGGCGCGTTTTGATTGAACGGGCGAACTCCCGGCTTGCGCAGCCGCGCGCATCTGCGGAACTCAACCGTGACGGCAATTCCGGACTGCCGCGATAGGTTCAACTCGCGCAGCCGCGCGTTAGCCGTATGTGAAGTCCGGCTTGCTCTGTCCGACCTCGATGATGTAGCCGTCGGGATCGCGGATGTAGCAGCGCGTCTCACCGTATTTGTCTTTCGGCTCGGTGATGAACTCGGCTCCCCGGCTTTTCCATAATCGATAGCAGGACTGAATATCGGCCACCCGGATATTCATGAAGCTGCTGATCCTGTTCGGATCGGCGAGGACGCTGAGCGTCACCGACGGCTTGTCGGGCGTCGGTCCGCCGCCGACATTGACGATGAGCCACGTATTCGCGATCTGAACATAGGCAGGCGCGCCTTTGCTGTCGCCCCTGCTCAGAATCCGCCCGCCGAACACCCTTTCGTAGAAGCGGGCCGATCGTTCGACGTCGGCGACGGTGAGAAAATGCGCCACGGTGAACCCGTCACGCGGTGGCATCTCATAGCTCTTCTTCCCGATTTCTACGCTGGTCATTGGGGGGCTCCTGTTCCGGTACAGCGCTCTTTCGCACGTACCTCAAGCATCCCCCTCGCGAGATTGAACAGGAATAGCGCTTTCAGAATGCCGGAGCCATGGAGAACCGTAAAAACCGCGGAATCGATCGTGGACCGCGCGGCAGAGATGTTCCCGCCGGCCGCGGATCATCAATTGATCCGGCAAAGTCTGATCCCGGGGAACGATTGGCTCACATGTACGTTTCGCGTCGGTCAACATCGTCAATGATGCGAGACGTCATGTGGCTGATCCGGCATGGCAGGTTTTTCGCGTAACGCAGCCCCCCTTCGGATTGTTGATACTTCACAAAAGCAGCCATCAGCATGGGATGCATGCAGAAGGAGATTCTCATGAAAAACAAATCACATGAAACGATGCGAGCGGTAGCGATTGATGAATTTGGCGGAGTCGAGAAGATGAAGCCGCGGGAACTGCCGGTACCGGAGGTGGCAACCGATGAGATCCTGATCCGGGTGGATACCGCCGGGGTCGGCGTCTGGGACCCGTTTGAACGCGAGGGCGGGTTCGCCAGGGAGTTCGGCATGCAACCCAAGTTTCCTCATGTGCTGGGGTCGGATGGCGCTGGAACTGTGGAAGAGGTGGGTGATGATGTTCATCATCTTAAATGCGGCGACCGGGTTTACGGCATTAACTTGATGAATCCCAATGGCGGCTTTTATGCAGAATATACGGCGATAAAAGCCAATAATGCGGCGATCATCCCGGCAGCATTGTCCACCCGCGATGCCGGCGTCCTGGCGGTTGATGGCGTCACCGCGCTCGATGGTCTGGATAAGACGCTGCAGCTCAAAGCCGGCGAATCCGTACTCATCCTCGGGGCCAGCGGCGGCGTCGGCCATTTGGCGGTTCAACTGGCGAAACGCATGAAGGCGCGGGTTCTGGCCGTGGCCTCCGGTCGAGATGGTGTGGAGTTTGTGAAACGGCTGGGAGCCGACAAAGTCATCGACGGGCATCGAGAGGACATTGTCAAAGCTGCGCATGAATTTGCGCCGAATGGTTTGGATGCTGCTTTGTTGATGGCTGGCGGGAAAGCGGCGGAGCAGGCGATTACGGCGCTGCGGAAAGGCGGCCGCGCCGCTTACCCGAACGGCGTCGAGGACGTTCCCCAGACGCGTGACGGCGTGAAGGTCGTGAGCTACAACGGGGAGCCTGACCCGCAGACGTTTGCCAGACTGAATGAATTGATCGATGGCGGGCCCTTTGAAGTCCACATTGCGCGGACCTTCAAGTTGGAAGATGCGGCCGCGGCCCAGCAGGCACTTGGCGATCATTACCTCGGCAAGCTGGCTCTGATTCTGACCTGACTGGAGGGACAACTGCGTCCGCGCTGACAGTGCGCCGAAATCCGGCGTCGTACCGGCTCAGGCAGCGGCGCGCTTCTTTGAATTGCCCGCTGCCGAAGCACGATATTCATCGCGCAGAAAATCGACGAGCACTTTCAATGTGGGCCGAATCTGGTGCCGGCCCGGATAATAGAGATAGACCCCATCGCTTGATGGCGGCATCCATTCGTCAAGCACCGTAACAAGGCGTCCCGCGGCAATATCGGCTTTCGCATAGTTGACCGGCACTTGCATCAGCCCAACTCCGTCGAGCGCTGCATCGGCAAGAAGTGCCAGACCTCCGCTGACCGTGAGCTTTCCTTCGGACTGAACTTCAAATGTCCGGCCATTGCCACGAAACCGCAGGGGAAACAAGGCGCCATCAGGAAACCGCAGGCGGATCAAATCATGTTGCAGGAGGTCCTGCGGCGTCTTTGGCGCACCGCGGCGCGCGATATAGGAAGGCGCCGCCACGAGCGCAAACCGGATTCCGTCGCTGATCCTGACCGCGATCATGTCGCGCTCGAGCAATTCGCCGGGCCGCATGCCGGCATCGAACCGCTCGGCGACGATGTCCTTGTTGGCAAGATCGACGGAAACCTCCAACCGGATGTCGGGGTAGCGGGCGAGAAAACGGCCGACCACCGGACCAAGAATAAAACTGGCGGCAAAAGGCGACACGGTCAGGCGCAGCAGGCCCGACGGCGCGCTACGGAATTCGTTGAGGGAATCCAGCGCCATCTGATAATCGTCGAGAACACTACGCAGCCGCGCCAGCAGTTGCTCGCCGGCTCGGCTGGGAGCCACCGATCGCGTCGTGCGCTCGACCAGCCGCACACCGACACGTTGCTCAAGATTGCGGACAAGTTCGCTGACACGGGGTGGCGACAAACCCAGATGCTTGGCCGCATTGGCGAAACCTTTCTGTTCCAGCACCGCAACCAGGGCGCTGACCTCGGCAAAATTGGGTCCGCTCATCGTGTTTCCCATTGTGAAGTCTCCAGGACTCGCTTGCTACGGTGCCGATAGCGTTCGGGCTACCCCTTCGCGATTACATCAGCGTATCGATCACGCCGCCATCGACGCGCAGGGCGGCGCCTGTGGTGGCAGACGCCTGCGGCGAGGCCACATACACGACCATGTTTGCCACTTCCTCGATGCTCGCGGCGCGCCGGATGATGGAACTCGCACGATGCGCGGCAATGAACTCGCTGGCCGCCGCCTCAACGGTCTTGCCGGATTTTGCCCCCATGCCCGCGAAGAATTCGGAAGCGCCCTCCGACAAGGTCGGACCGGGCAGGACTGAATTCACGGTGACCCCGGTTCCCGCCATCCGCTTCGCGAGGCCTCGCGCCACGGCGACATCGGCTGTCTTGCTGACGCCATAGTGAATCATTTCAGCCGGTATGTTGAACGCGGATTCGGAGCTGATGAAAATCACCCGTCCCCACCCGGCTTCGCGCATATGGGGCAGCCACGCCCGCGCGAGGCGCACGCCGGCCATGACATTCACCTGCCAGTGCCGGTCCCATTCGCTGTCCGGCGTATCGAAAAAATCCGCAGGGGCGAAGACGCCCGCATTGTTGACCAGGATATCGCAGCGCGGAACGGCGCGGATCAGTGCCTCGCATCCTTCCGCCGTGCCGATATCTGCGGCGATTCCGCGCGCGCCTTTGCCGATCTTGTGGACCGCTGCTTCGACACGCTGCTTCGTCCGCCCGTTCACAATCACTTCGGCCCCAGCTTCGGCAAGTCCTTTGGCGATGGCGAAGCCGATGCCGGCGGTAGAACCGGTGACAACCGCGGTTTTCCCACTGAGGTCGATCTTCATGTCCAACTCCCCCGCAGCCCGCATATGATCTGTACAGAGATCATATCGGCGCCGTCAAGTGCTTCGGGTGCAGCGCCCGTGGCCGGCGTTGCACGATCTCCTGAAATACATCCAGGTTCCCGTTTCGGAAACCCGGAGTTCCACCCGCGGAAACGTCAGTGACAAAGTTCCACGACGTTGCGCCGAAAGGGTTCCTATAAGCGCAACGGAAAGGCGAGTATAGTCGGTCTGCCATCTCCAACGTCGAGCGCTGAACCGTGCATTTCGCGATCAACGGCAGATCGTATGACGTGGAGTTGGACATCCGCACTTCGCTACTCGATTTGTTGCGCGACCGTCTCGGCCTGACCGGCACCAAGAAAGGCTGCGATCAGGGCGCCTGCGGGGCTTGCACTGTTCTTGTGCACGGGGAGCGCATCCTTTCCTGCCTGGCGCTTGCGGTTCAGTACCAGCGCCGCGAGATCATGACGATTGAGGGATTGGGTACGCCGAACGCCTTGCATCCGCTGCAGCAGGGTTTCATCGCGCACGACGGCTTTCAGTGCGGCTACTGTACGCCGGGGCAGATCTTGTCGGCTGTTGGCCTCGCGCGCGAACTGCAAAACGGCGTGCCGAGCGCCGTCACCGCCAACCTGACTGACGATGCGGTCGAAGTGACCGCCGACGAAGTGCGCGAGCGGATGAGCGGCAATTTGTGCCGCTGCGGCGCCCATAACGGCATTGTGGAAGCCGTGCTGGAGTACTTGCGCGAACCGCCCGAAACCGGGGCCGCGCGGTGACGCCGTTCCGCTACGAAAAGCCGGCCGATACCGCCGGCGCGGTCGAGATCAGCCGTCGCGCGCCTGCAGCGAGGTATCTGGCCGGCGGCACCAATCTCGTCGACCTGATGCGTGAGACAATCGAGCGGCCTGAAACACTCGTCGACGTTTCGCACCTGTCCGGCGAAATTCGGGACATTGATGGTGGTGGTCTCCGCATCGGCGCCGGCGTGAAGAACACGGCCGTCGCCGCGCACCGCAGCGTGCGTGAGCGTTACCCGTTGCTGACGCAGGCGATCCTCAGCGGCGCGTCGGCTCAGATACGCAACATGGCCAGTGTCGGCGGTAACATCATGCAGCGGACGCGTTGCCTGTATTTCTATGATGACGCGTCGCGCTGCAATAAGCGCGAGCCCGGCGCCGGGTGCGATGCACTGCAGGGCTTCACCCGCAATCACGCAATTCTTGGCGGCTCCGCATCCTGTGTCGCGACACACCCATCGGACATGTGTGTCGCGCTGGCGGCTCTCGATGCCAGCGTACAGCTCGAAGGTCCGCGAGGCGCGCGGCGGTCGCTGAACCTGACCGACCTGCATCGATTACCGGGCAACACACCGGAGATTGAAACCGGGTTGCAACCGGGCGAATTGATCACCGCTGTGGAATTACACCCGAACCGGTTCGCCAATAGATGCAGCTATCGAAAAGTGCGCGATCGGGCGAGTTTCGCCTTTGCGCTTGTCTCGGTGGCCGCCGCCCTGGACCTTGCCGATGATGGCAGTATTCGCGAGGCACGATTGGCGTTGGGCGGCGTCGCACACAAACCGTGGCGCGCGCGCACCGCTGAGGCGCTGCTTGCCGGCAAGCAGCCGGCGGAGACGCAGTTTCGGCAAGCTGCAGACGCGGAGCTATCGGCCGCGCGCCCCCTGCCCCACAACGCGTTCAAGATCGAACTGGTGAAACGCGTGATCGTCAGCAGCTTCGTCGCGCTCGCTCAGCGGAAGGAAGCGTCCGCATGACGCCCGCCAATCCGGCGATGCGCCGCTTCGGCACGATCGGTCAACCGGTGTCGCGTCTGGATGGTCCGTTGAAAGTCGCGGGGGCCGCGCGCTTCGCCGCCGAAGTACGGCCCGAACGTCTGGCATACGCGGCGATTGTCCCGGCGGCCGTTGCCAAAGGCCACGTCATTGCGATTGACGCGGCGGACGCCCGGGCCACGCGCGGCGTGATCGCCATCATGACGCACGAGAATGCTCCACGTATGGGGCGGCCGCCAAGGTTCATCGAGGATCCGGATGGCACGGCGTTCGACAGCTCGCCTGTGATGCAGGACAATCGGGTCAGATGGAATGGTCAGGCGGTCGCGGTGGTGATCGCCGAAAATCAGGATATCGCCGAACATGCGGCGTCGCTGGTGCGCGTCAGCTATTCGCCGGAAGCGGCCAAACTGTCATTTCAGGCGTTGCTGCTCAGCGCCCGGCGGCCGGCATCGATTCTCGGGCAGCCAACCGAGGTGAACGCCGGCGGCGACGCCGAACAGGCGTTGGCGTCAGCCCGGTTCACTGTCGACGAGATTTACACCACGCCGCGTTACAACCACAACGCCATCGAGCTGCATGCACTGACGGCGGTCTGGGAAGCCGAAGACCGGCTGACATTGCACGACTCGACGCAAATGCTGGCATTGACCGTCAGCACGCTCGCGAGGGTGCTTGATCTGCCGAAGGACCATATCCGCGTTCTGTCGCCTTTCGTCGGCGGCGGATTTGGCGGCAAAGGCTTCTTCAGCCATACGCTTCTGGCGATTGCTGCGGCGAAATTGGCCGGCCGGCCGGTACGTCTTGTCTTGTCGCGCGAAGGAGTGTTTCGCCTGATCGGCGGCCGCGCGAATTCGCGGCAGCGGGTTGCGCTTGGGGCAAGGAGCGACGGAACGCTGACGGCTCTCATTCACACCGGAGCGACCGGTGTGATGACGGGCACCATTTTCCCGGAGCAGTTCACTTTCCCCGCACGCCACCTCTATGCCGCGGATTCGCTGCATCTCGATCAGGCGATTGTCGAGCTCGACATCCCGGCCAATATCGCAATGCGTGCGCCCGGCGAATCGATTGGCAGCTTCGCTCTGGAATCGGCGCTCGATGAACTTGCCGCGAAGCTGGACCTCGATCCGGTCGAGCTGCGCCGGCGGAATGAGCCGCAAAAGGATCCAACCGACGGCCGGGCTTTTTCGACTCGCAATATCGTGGAAGCCTATCGCCGCGGCGCCGAACGCTTTGGCTGGTCGAACCGCAATCCGGCGCCGGGAACACAGCGCGACGGCGAGTGGAGCATCGGCCAGGGCGTGGCCACCGCCTATTATCCCTATTATCGCTTTCCCGGCAGTGCTGCACGCATCCGTATCACGGCGGATGGGCGCGCTGTCGTGCAGGCTGCGGCGCACGAAATGGGGATGGGCACAGCGACGGTGCAGAGCCAGCATGCCGCCCAACTGCTCGGCCTCCCGCTCGACCGCGTCACATTCGAATATGGCGATACCGCTCTGCCGCCCAGCGCTCTCGCCGGCGGCTCAACCCAGACGGCCAGCATTGCCGGCGCCGTGATCGCTGCGCATGAGCGACTGGTTGAGGAATTGCTCAGGCTCGCCGGCAATGACTCGCCATTGGCGGGAGCCGGTCCGAAGGAAGTTGAAACACGCAACGGCGGCCTTTTCCGCAAGGGCGATCAGGAGATCGGGGAATCTTACGAGACGATCCTCCGGCGAGCAGGGCGGGATCACGCCGAGTGCGAAGCCGTCGGAACGCCCCCGGCCGAGATGATGAACTATTCCATGCTGTCGCTGGGCGCGCAGTTCTGCGAAGTGCGGGTCAACGACATAACCGGCGAAGTGCGCGTCGCGCGCTGGCTCGGGTCGTTCGACACGGGGCGCATCCTGAATCCGAAGACGGCGGCCAGCCAGTTCCGCGGCGGGATCATCATGGGTATCGGCATGGCGCTGACCGAGGAAACGCTTTTCGACGAGCGCAGCGGGCGGATCATGAATCCTTCGCTGGCCGAATATCATCTGCCGGTTCACCTGGATGTGCCGCAAATCGACGTGATCTGGACAGACATTCCCGACCCGCAAAGCCCGGCCGGCGTTCATGGCATCGGTGAGATCGGGATCACCGGCTGTGCAGGGGCAATCGCCAATGCCATTTACAATGCCACCGGCACGCGCATCCGCGAGTTGCCGATCACGCCCGACAAGGTTCTGGCTTTCACATCTCAGCCGTATGGCCAATCCAGGCCATTATCTTCATAGAACTTTCGCAAGCTCCCGAACGACGGCAAGTAACGAACGAAGGCCGTCGGGGTAAAGACGACATAGTGTTTACCCACCATCAGGTCGTTCGCCACGTCGCAATGTGGCTTCCCACCCGGTGTCTTCCAGTCGTCATTTGCACAATGCTGGAATCTGTGCCAACGACGTGATTGTTCAAATGTCGCAGGATCGCAACGCCTTCTGGCGTTATACGCGGCCTTTCATCCCTGGTGGTGGTCGGTTTGCACGTCATCAGGCGCGTGTAGGTCTTCCGGATGGGGTAATGCGCCGCGCCCCCACCCGCAGTTTGCGAACCGCAAACGGCCAGGAAGACCGGGCGGCCAGGAGAATACTCGATGTCGAATGCTACCAACACGCAAAATCCTGCACTGCCACTCCCGCAGAATTTCTGGATGCACGCCCTTGTGATGTTGATCTTGTTGCTACTCCTGCACCTCGCCCTGACGGCGCTCTGGATTTGCGCAGTGTTCCAATTCCTCTGGATGCTTTTCGTCAGAGAACGCAACATCCACATTGCCGGATTTGGCGCGCAGATCGCGAATTGGATGGCGATCGGCGCCGGCTTCGTCAGTGGTTCCTCCGATCAGAAACCGTTTCCCTGGACAGCATGGCGCTAAGCGCCCAAGCAGCAGCGGCTTGTCGCACTTGAAATCGTCCGTGTTCGCCGGCTGCCAATGGCTAAACGAGTCCGCCATAGCCTTGGCGAAGGCGGATCGATTCCGCCAGTGCGGCATCGCCGCACTGGCCGGGACGCTTTGCAGCCGCGCCTCCTGGTGCAGAGGCGCGGCGCTTCCAAACGCAATCCGGGAAAATTATTTGCCGGTATAATTGGTCACAATTTCACCAGATGCCAGAACGTTGGACTTCATGGCATTCACAACGGCCTGCCGGTCGGCATTGGCCGGATCGAGGTCGAGTTTCGTGTTCAGCGCGAAAACCTCGAAATGATATGGATGCGTTTGTCCTGCCGGCGGCTTGGGCCCGATATAACCGGCCGATCCGCGTACGTTCTTCCCCTGCTCTGCGCCAAGTTCCAGATGCGCTTCCGTGGGAAGATTCTGAGGCAGGGTCGTGACCGTGGACGGAATATTGTAGATCACCCAGTGCACGATGGGATCATGGCGGTTGACACCCGCGTCCTCCGTCAGAACTACGTAGGATTGCGTGCCGGGCGGACCCTTCGTCCACGAAAGGCCCGGCGACATGTTGTCTCCGTTCTGCGTGTACCTGTCGTTCAGTGCACCGCCGGAACTGAAGCCGCCGGAAGTCACCAGCAGCCGCGCCGACGCGCCCTGGGAAATGGCAATCCTGTTGGCGAGCAACGGAGGTCCGTCGCCGCCTGCATTTTGGCCCTGTGAAAATGCGACCCCGGCAAACAATGTGATTGCCGCTACGCTGATTGCACCCGTGCTGACGAATCTCTTCATGACCTGCACGACCCTCCCTTTGGTCTCAGGAGCGTTCTCTCCCGGCAGTTGAGGAGTATCCGGGCTTTGCAACCGTTGTGTGTCCAATTTGTATCGCCAGGTCGCAAGACGCCCATAATTCTGCGGCTGCGCGACCGCTTTCCGACGCATGGTCACCTGTTGTATGGCAGTTATTGGGTGTGCGAGGCGACCTCCATAAGGGTCGCCGATCACCTGGAGGATATCGGCGACGCTCGTAGTTATGAGCAGCGCTAGCGATGGGCCCGGATGGGAACTTTTGGCACCAAAGCATACGCTTTGGGATGGCCGCATCTCTCGCGGCGAAAGCAGGGTTCAATCCCTTTTGGGGGCGCCAATATTGCCGTCGCTGATTTCTCTGAATTCAAACTGTGACAGCGGCCGCCGGTCCGTTTTCGAAGTTTGGCGCGTTAACCCGATGATCAACCGGGAAGGCGCGCGTTCGCGCCCTTATCCAATCACTTAACAGGGACCCTTTATGGCAGCTAAAGCAGGTGAAATTGCACGCGAGACGGCAAAATATTTATGCGAGAGCTGCAAGCGTGAACAACCCGTCCATGTCGGCGTCCCGATCCCGGATTGCCCGTCTTGTGGCAGCACGAGCTTTCAGACCGGCACGCTCGCTGCACAACAACAGCATAGTGCCGCTCCGCTGGCCGGATTTGGAAGTTTTCCGTAATCAGGCCGCTCAGAAATCCGGCCTGCGGGCAGTTGGCGGATGCTCGATTCCAAAATGACTGCCCAAAGACGCATTATCCGCGCATACCCGCTCGTCAAACGCAGCGCGCGTAAATCGATAGGTGATATCGCCCGACCACTGCCTCGTGTAGGTATTTGGATCGTCGATCGTCACGTGGACTTGCAGGCCGTTGGCATAACCGGGGACGAAGGACGTGTTTCCCTCCTTGCCTCCGGTACGGCCGGCGATCTGTTCATGGCGTGCCTGGGCCGCGCGCGCTTCCTCATCGCTGATCAGCCGGTAGCGCTCCGTCACATGCATGGCTCTGCTCTGTGGCGTGCCGAAGCGGTCGACAACCGTATAAGGTCCGACCTCGATGCCGACGGTGTCGACGACAAGCGTGTCGCCCTCGTAATGCCCGACTGAATCGCCCATTGGCGCGGGCTTCAGATGCGCAGGATGCTCGACGTTCAGGCGTATGTGGCGCACCTGAATATCCTGGCTGTAGTAGAGCGTCACCTCGGTCCTGGTTTGCAGAACCGTCACCCGCTGCTCCATTGCAAGCACATAAGGCGGCGAATACGGCGCGCACTGGTCCGACGGGTCGGGAATATCATGACCGGCGGCGGACATTTCGCCCATTCGCTTTACGATTTCTGCCGCGTGCGGTTTCAGGATCGGACTTTTGTAATCGCCGACGAGCGGGATCGGATCACCGCCACCACCGAAGCCACTGATCAGTTGGCTTCCGGCATTTCCCAGGCGTCTCAGATTGCGGATGGGACCCGGCCCGGACGCGGGTGCTTCGAAATTGAAGGTGTTCCGCCCCCAGGTGCCCGAGAAATCCGGATTTGCCGCTGCGCTGCCCGCGAGCGCCGGAATGGCGAACGCCGTCATGACCAGTGTCGCACAAGCACGGGCCGCATCCATCGGATCTACCGCATTTCGAATGGCTTCTCGGGGTGGTGAACCCGCAAATTCATCCGAGGTCAAGCCCATGCGCGCTGGATGCTGATGCGTGAGCATGGTGGCGCTTGTGCCTGGCCGCGGAAAGGAACTCCGGGCGAGCCGTTGTCAGGAGTGGAGCCCGGAGGAACGCAAAAGTCACTTATGGCGAAGCTGAGGAAAACACTCGTGGCCGCTATTGCCTGCTCCGCCATGGCTTTTGCCGCTCCTGCTTTCGCACAGACAGGGGGAGCAGGCGGAGCAACCGGAGCCGGCGCAGCGCCTGGTGCCGGAGCGGCCGGTGCAACGCCAGGAACAGGGTTGGGCAGCACCGGCATGAACACCGGTGGATTGCCCGGAGGCATCGACGGAACGAACAGTACACTGAGCAACAATTCCGGCAGGTCCGGGACAATTGGGTCCGGTACGGCACTTGGCGGAAGCGGGCTCGGCAGGTCCCGCGTCAACGACACGTCCCGGGCCAACAGCAAAACGGGCGCCAGTTTGGCTGCGAATGACATCTTGTCATCACAGATGCGGTTTTTGTGTTCGCAATTGGAGGCCAGAAACAGCCGTGTCGTAACCAGCGGTCCGGCCGGAACAACTTCCGTTGCCGCTGCGGAGACCGCAAATCGCGGCGGAGCCCCTGTCACGGGGACTCCGGCAAACTCCATTGGCCACTCACTTTGTCAGCGTTACACGGCGACAGCTCACATGTAATACCCCATCGAATCCGCGGTGGAATCCCCGGCTGATGCGTTCACAATTTACGCTGTCAGCGATGAATCCGCGGGTGTTCATTGCGTCTGATGCCCGGCACCCGGTTTTCGGGTTCGCGTGAGGAACCTGTCAATTACATTCATCTCCAGTTCATTCAGCCCACGTTAAGATGATTTGCGCGTGATGTGCGGGGGAGTTGACTCGTGCGGTGTCCCAGCGCCGCAATAATTGGGCTTTTGGCGGCAGTGCCACATCCTGCTCTCCGCTGTGGTCGTTGTTGCGCGCGGTTCGCTTTGGCAAATCCTGAAAAGTGGAGGGTTGAATGCGCAGACAATTGCTCTGTGGTGCAATCGGGATTCTGACGTTTTTAGGCCTGTCGGCGTGCCAGCCCTATTATTATGGGCAGGGCTATTACGGCTATAACGGTTACAACGGCTACCAGAATCCTTACGGATATGGCCCTTACGGTGCATATGCGCCCCCTGCGCCGCCGGCTCCCCCGCCGCCGCCGCCATATACCGTGCCGCAGTCGCTGTCGCAGACGTCCTATAACTTCGTGGTCAATCTGGCGCTGAACAACAGCTACGAGATTGAGGCCGGACGGTTGGTCGGACAACGGAGCGGGTCTCCGATACTCCGCCAGTTCGCGGACCGCGTCGTTTCGGGTAATAACACGATCAATCAGGATCTGACGGCCGTACTGCGGCGCAATGGAACGCCGGTGGTGACACCGGCGGCGCTGGACCCGCGCCATCAGGCCATGATTGGCGATCTGAGCATGGTGCAGGGACCCGAATTCGACCGGCGCTATGTTGTTCAGCAGGTTGTGGCGCACCGGGAAGCGATCGCGATGCTGCAGAACTACATCCAAAATGCCGATAACCCGGCCCTGAAGCAGCTTGCACAGACCACGCTCCAGGCGGCTCAGGCAGGCTTGCAGCAGGTCGAGAGGCTCGCGGGACCGGCCGGGGTATAGAACCACGCGAGGCTTTCGTTCCCCTCACCCAGCGCCGCCACTGCGCGCTTACTCCGTAAGCGCGGGCGGCGCGTCCCGCTCCCTCAAGGGGAGAGGTACGTTTATCCCGCTGCGCCGGGGAGCATCTGCGCACCTAATCGGCAAGCTGACCAGCGCTCAAACTTCCCGGCTCTCCCTTGCCCGGCACCGGGATACACGCGAAGTCCAACATCGGCCGTCAGCAGGCCGCGCGGCGGCCCCGGCCTCGCGCACGATCACGA